>PWNM01000202.1 GCA_003557825.1 Candidatus Hydrogenedentota bacterium
CATCTGGCGGCGACTGTCGGCGTGCAGCTCGTGGTCGAACAACCCATCAACACCATCGTCAATAACGTACGCGGTACCGAGATCGTTTTAGAAGAAACCTGCCGGTACCGCCGCCCCCTGCTGATCACGTCCACCAGCGAAGTCTATGGAAAAGGCGTCAACGAGGTGTTTAAGGAGGACGATGACCGGGTGATGGGCGCGACGAGCCTTTCGCGATGGGGTTATGCTGCTTCCAAAGCGATGGACGAGTTCCTGGCGCTGGCGTATTGGCATGAAAAGCGACACCCAGTGGTCATTAGTCGTTTGTTCAACATCGTTGGACCTCGACAGACGGGACGTTACGGCATGGTCATCCCCCGGTTTGTGTCCCAGGCATTGCGGGATGAGCCGCTGACGGTGTTCGGCGATGGCAAACAGTCGCGGTGCTTCACCTATGTGGGCGATGTGGTTCCGGCGCTATTCGAACTCCTCGATCGACGGTATTACGGCGAAGTGTTCAACTTGGGAAGCGCCGACCGGGTGACCATCGAAGATCTGGCCCAACTGGTTATCGAACGCACGGGGAGCAACTCAACCATTCGGTACATCCCCTACGACCAGGCCTATGGTCCCGGGTACGAAGACATGCGCCATCGCGCGCCCGATCTCACCAAGGTACACCGGGCCATTGGTTATCAACCGAGCACCTCGCTCAATGCCATCCTGGACCATGTCATCACTGCGGCCCGGGCTTCGATGGGATTCGAGTAGCCCCTAAAACCGGCGGGGATCCAATGTCTGCACCGGATCCGTCGGGGGCGGAACAAACTCCCCTTCATAACTTGGCAACGCTTGGCGGTCCACGTAAACAAGCGGGCGACCATCACCGTCCATTGCTCCAGAATCGACATACAGGGGTTCCATGTTTTCGTTGCGCAGGTGGACCCATAAGTCGGTCGGATCGGTGTGTTGATCGACAATCATCATGTTTTGGGCATAGATCGGAGCTGACATGGCCAGAACATCCAGATCGCCGAATCCTTCGCTGGACGGCTCGTCGATGACGCGAACCCGATAGGCGCACGCGGAGATGGGCTCGCGCTCGAAACCAATGGTGAACTCCTGCGAATCGATTCGTTGGGTGATGATGGGCCAGCCGTTCTTCAAAACCTGCACTTTCTTACCCCGGGCATTGCGCACGAGCACATAAAACTTCGTAGGTACGCCCACGGGAATGATGTCACCCATCTCGGCATCGATGATGCCGCTGTCGAGAACATCGGCTGTAAAGACCAGCTGGGGACCGGATGGACCCGACGAGACATAGGCACGGCCCCGGCGAAGCCCCTCAAGAATCCCTTCCACGGATTTTTCAGGGGCTTGCACATAGGTCAACGGCTCTCCCAGCGGTGTTTGTCGGCGTGACGCCATACTCCCGGCGATGGGGCTGGCCCGAAGGCCGCGGGTGATCTCGTAATCCCAGAACAGCGCGGCCTGGCCGTTGGCCGAAAAGGCATCGGTAGCCGCTGCTTGGGCCATCGAATGGACCAGCCGCCCTGAGGAATTCCGTTGTTGGTGCTGTTCATTCAGGGCTTCGAGGGGCGTGGGCGGAACGGCCCGCCATCCCCGACACCAGACTTGTATCGCGTTCACATAGCTTAATCCCCGTTGCCAGGGCGCATGGGGAAAGAGCGGATGAGCGATGGCAAAAATGCCCCCTTGGGCCTGAACGCGTCGGACCACGCCCTGACCGTCGAGCAGGTTGTTGGTGAGTTCAGGGAACGTCCGTGGACCGTAGATCAGGGCCACGCCGTGATCGTTATCGCCCCATTCCATGGCGGGGATCAGCACCACTCTGTCCGATTGGAACCCACTGTCCTCAAGAGACGCTAACGTATTGCGATCGGCGATGGCGATGAAATCCAGCCCGGCCCGTTCGGCACGCCGTACGATCTGCGCTACCGACTCCTCGCCCCCGCTATGCTCGGAACGGATATGGAGGTCTCCCTTGAGCCAACCCGATTCCTCTGAGATCACGGTGTTCTTAAAGGGAACCGGCTGGGCTCCGGGATAATCCGCCGGGTCGTCAGGATCCGTTCCCATCTCGAGTTCCACCCGATCCAAGACCAGGTCGCCGTCGCGGTCGAACTCGCGCAGGCGACGGTTTCCCGACCCTTCGAGTAGCACCTTGAGCAAAAAGGTGGTCTCACCTGGCTGAACAACAACCGATTCGACTTTGACCATGATCGGCAGATCCCAGTCGTAGACGTAGTAATAGGCCGTATAGCGACCGGGCGGACAGGAAGCCTGTAGCCTTCCCTCGGGAACCCGAAAAGTTCGGCGCGACCCGCCCCCGTCTTCGGGCACGAGATCGATCCGCGACGGAAGGGCATTCCCCGCCACATTCGAGATATCGATCTGGATTTGGCCCTGTGGCTGATCGGCCTGGGCCATTGAACCTAGGCACAAAACGCCCATAACAGCCACCACTACCAAGCAACGGTACCTCACGGCAACACCTCCAGCTTTCTCCTACTTGACCTATAATGCGGGTCTCTATAATATACCATTTCTTAGTCCGAACCCAAACCATAGTCCGGGGGTGGGTTTGTCAACCTGGTAACGGAGTGTTGTGACGTATTTCGGGGATTTTACCGGCGGAATCTGTCAGGAAAGGCTCAAACCATGCTATCTAGTGTCGACATTACCAGTAATGTAGCCGTCTATGCGCAAATCGAGAATCATGTGCAGTTCGCAATTGCATCGGGTCGATTGGTGTCCGGCGATCAACTGCCATCCGTCCGCGAGTTGTCGGAGCGGTTGAATGTCAATCCCAACACCGTGGCGAAGGCATACCGGGATCTCGAGGTCATGGGACTTCTCTATACCCGGCGCGGCATGGGCGTGTTTATCGAGAAAGGCGTCGAGCAGAAGTGTCGCGAGAACTGTTATAAGCGCATTGGCAGCCGGTTGCACGAAGTCGTCGCCGAGGCCCGTTCGGCAGGCATGCCTCTCGACGATATCATAGACATCGCTCGGAAAGCCTACGAACTCGATAGCGACCCGTATGTCGAAACGCCGAACGCGATTGCCAGTCTGGCCAAGCAAAGCGCTAAGGGATAACCCGATATCGAGCCCGAAGGGCCCCTGTGTAAGGAGAGCCGGCCGTGTGGGATCTCCCGCGGCCGCTTCTAGTCTTCGGGGGAAACGGCGTCGTCCACAAGCGCCGCGAAGCGCGGGTGGTTTCGTAGGTGGGCGAGTTGGGGAGCCTGGGCCAGATCGTTGCGCATCCGGGGAGCATAGGCCACGGCGGACTCGAAGGCGTCGATGGCTTCGTCTTCCCGTGGGGGCGGGCACGTGGCCAGAAAAAAGCCGAGATCGATATAGCCTTCCGCATTGCGCGGTTCGAGAGCGGCGGCCATCCGAAAATCCTCTTCTGCGTGGGCGTATTCGCCAAGCTGCATGTAGGTTCGCCCGCGCATGCGCCGGGCCGGCGCAAACGTCGGAGACATCCGCACCGCCGCATCGAAGCCGGTGATCGCCGTGTGGTAGTCGCCGCCTTCATAGGCCCGGGTTGCTTGGGCCCACAGCGCCTGGATTCGGGAACCCTGTCCGCGCATTCGTAGAAAATACCTCACCACGAGGACCGCGCCGATTCCCCACAGCGCTATCTGCCAAATTGCCATCTAACCTCCGATTTGCTACGCAAAGATACGCTTCCCCTTATTGTAGCGTCACCAGGCACATATGCGCGAACGGAGGAACCGTCAAGACGCCGTCTTCAATGGTTGCTTCGTATTCGCGGTCGAAATCGATCCAGGCGGTGACCCTGTCGGGCGTCAGGCCCTCGGGCAACTGCACACGTTGTTGTTGGGCCTTGCCTTCCCCGAGATGGACAAAGGCGAGTAGTACATCCGCCGGATCCTCCGGATTGGTCCACACCGCCATGTGCGCCCGATCGTCGGTGGTTAATAACCGGAAGTGCTCGGCGCCGAGGTATTGTCCGATGCGCTCGTTTACTCGTCGCCGCAACTCCACCCGCAAGCGTTGGGTCGTTTCGTCCACCTCGATTTGCATAAACGGCGGCGGGGTATTGCCGTGGACGCGCCAGCGACGGACTGGACCCCAGTAAGCCCTGCCGAACAAATGGCCTTCCCAGGAATCGGCCTGTGCTTGTTCCACGATGGTCGGCAAGTCGCGAACCATGTTGCGAAGCGCTTTCGGTGACACATCGGGCATCGTATCGCCCAACGGTTCGCCTTGCAGATCAACGGCGGGCGGGGCGCCATCGGCCAGGATGTGGCCGCCCCGGGCGGCAACGGCTTCGAGGGCGGCGTAGGCCTTACGGGATAGCATGTAAGTATCGGGCACGATGACGAGGTCATAATCGTCAAGACAAGCGGCGCCGTGATGCTCCAGTTCATAGGGTGTGTAGACATCGGGGATGTAGCCCGCATCGAGGAGCAGGTGATACCATCCGCCACGGTTGATCAGATCGCCCCCGTAGCCCGTCGGCATGGCGATGGACTGTGCCATGACCGGCATAATCAGGGCGATTGGCGTATTAAGGTCATAGCCGTCGAATGCGGCAATGGCCTTTTTCGTGTCGCGGATCAAGCGGGTCTGCTCTTCTTGGGTGAGCATCACCGAATAGCTGTATTCCAACGAGTAGTCGATGTGATGAAAGTCGCCCACCGATTCCCGCCACGTATACCAGAAGACTCCGTCCATCCCGTGTTGCACGGCGGCCAAAGTCCCCCGATAGATGGCCTCGAATCCCGAGTAGAGTCCGAAAGGAAAATCGATGAGATCGGTAGCATAGATGGGCTTGTCGTATTTCCGGGCCAAGTCGACCAGATGGGTGGCGTAGGTCACGTCGTCGCCGGCGATGCACATCTGAATCCCGTTCACATCGATAGCCGGTGAGTTGGCCAGGCTGATATCCGTTCGTTGCCAGTACATATTGAAGTCGGGGATGCAGTGCATTCCGAAGACTGACCCGAGATAACTCAGCACGCTGCGGTCCGGGTCCTGTTCTTTGATGAACTCGGCGCATTCGTTCAGCCAGTCGGCCATGGCGACATAGCAGAAGGTGATCCAATCATCCCACGCCAATGCGCTGTGCTCGTAGGGTATAGGTCCGGATGGGGCGGCCAGATGGAATGTGGGCGCACCGGTGGTATCATCAAGCGTTATCCCGCCGCCGGGTGCGGCCGTCTCGTCGCCGGCCGGCAGCTCGCGGGCTTCGTCCCACGATAGGGACTGTATCTCTGGGCCTGATTCGGGGCGCCATCCGGGGTTGATCAGCTCCCAGGCATCCATTTCACGGTTCGGAGGAAGGAGGCTTTCGCCGTAGGGCCACGGCGCGCACTCCAGTTCGCTGAAGGCAGCAAAGCCGGGGCCGATGAGGCGCATCATAAAGGCCGCTTCGACTGCATTAGGGGGCGTCTCGGTGATCAATTCGCGATGCTGCGCTACGCCGTCGGGCGCATCGACCCAGATGAACTGGCCATCTCCATAGTATGCAATGCGGTTGCCGTTTGCGTCATAGCACACGAGGTGCAGCGCGGCCAGCCCCTCGGGTACGCCTTCCTGGAGGACCGTCCCAGCGATACGATACCGTTCGCCCCCGTCGATTGGGAATCGGGGCGAGGCCCATGTGACTTCGAGGGGAGCGAATCCCGCCGTTCGCAGGCCGATGTAATCGTCGCCCAGAAGGAACCCCCGTGGCGGTTCCACATCATCCCACGAGCCAAACTCAGCGCCCCACGTTGCGTTCAAGCTGTCCAGATGGCCGTACCGTTCTTCGAGCCAGTCGCGAAAGGCTTCGAAGGCCAACGGACTGTAATCCACGGTGCCCGGCATGAACCATTCGGCGCCGTCCAGGTAGCCGGCAATGCGATGGTCCGTGTCATTCTCTCGGACCCACTCCGTGAGTTGCTGGACATAGTTCAGCACCGATCGTCGAAAGATGGGTGAAAATAAGGAGGAGATGGCACGCTCATTGCCGGCGAAATCCACCAGGTTCTCCCCCGCCTCGGCTGTCTTGGCCTGCCGCCAGCCCGCGCCCGAATGAAACACGCTCGTATCCAAAATCGGATAGGCCACGCGGTCCGATTGATAAAGCCGTTCGAGCCATGTTTCGGCCCAATCGAATGCGACGATCTCCCTTTCCGGGTCCTCCATACGCCAAAGAAACACGTTGGCGATTTCGGCGTTTGCCGGCGTATCCGCCAGCGCTTCGTACCCTTCGGCATGGGGATGGACCACAAAACCAACCGGCGCCTCCTCGGCTCCGGCGGTTGCAAGCATGGACAGCACTACCGATATCAGCATGTTGTTTCTCCTGTGATACAAAGATTTCCGACGTACTGTAACGATTGGCGAATGGTCCGTCAAGTCTTGGACAGGCCACGAAAACTGCCCCCAAACACAGGGGAAATTGCATGCCTAGGGTAGGGAGGTTTATCTGGAATCAGTTCAACCACCAGATTCCGGCATTGAGGTAGCTTGCGAAACTGACCCAAAGCAGGTACGGGATCAATAAACAGGCGGCCGTTCGGGAATGGCGTTCGAAGAGTACCAGCAGGGCGACGATCATTAGAAGCAAAAGGCCGATTACGCCCAGGGCCCAGCCGGGACTCTCGAAGGTGAAAAAGACAATCGACCACATGGCGTTGACGAATAGGTGGGCGAAAAACAGCCCCAGCGCGAAGCCCTTTCCGGGCGCCCCTTTTGCCTGCCAGACCAATCCGGCGGCAAGGCCCATCATGACATAGAGCGCCGTCCATACGGGCCCAAATATCCAGTTGGGCGGCGTCAGCGGCGGTTTGGCGAGTGCGGCATACCAACTCGCGATGGCGTCCATGGTAAACACGGAGCCAATCCATCCGGCGATAAGCGAAGCCGCCACCGTTATCAGCAGTTTCATCCAG
>PWNM01000482.1 GCA_003557825.1 Candidatus Hydrogenedentota bacterium
ACAAAGCATGGTCCGATAATGTATTGGCCATCACGTTTCTGCAGTCGACCATCGCGCGGCAGATTGCCGAAAAGGCCAATCGACCTGTGCGGGTGGGCAGCTATGCGGACTACAGTTTCGCCATGCATATATACGGGCAAGATTTTGGGGCTGTTGGAGGGGATGTTGAACGAGGCTTACAGAGCTTGTTCGACACATTTGACGAAGACACCTATATTGCTCGTTCACTGAACAGCGACCAAGCCCTTGAGATGCTCGTGTTGCCTCAACTGAAGGCCTTGCGCACTGAGCCGCTGTGCAGTCAATGGCGATTTCCCGAGGGCGCCATCAACCTACTGGATACGCTAATCAGCGACCTGGAAAGCGGCCGCATAACCGTATAGAAAGCTCTCTTTCCAAATGCACATTCACAATCCTTATCCATCACGCCCGACCCATGTCTTGCGCGGCAGCTTGCATACCCATACCACCAACAGCGACGGCGACCGCGCCCCGCAAACCGTAGTCGATAGTTACGCCGAGGCCGGATACGGTTTTCTGATGATCAGCGACCATGACCGGTTTACCGATCCCGATCCGCTTGATGACCGGGGCATGGTTCTCATCCCCGGGTATGAACTCAGCGCACACGCGCCTCATGTGCTGCATCTCAATACACGAAAGGAGCTGGACCCCTCGCATGATCGTGCAGACGCCATCCAGACCATCGTTAATGATGAAGGCATCGCGGTGGCCTGCCACCCCAACTGGCTCGAAAGCTTTAACCACTGCGATCAGGCATTGCTCGATGAATGGAATGGATACGCCGGCATTGAGATTGTCAACGGTGTTTGCTGTATTTTCCCGGGCAGCGGATACGCTTTGGACCGATGGGATCTGCTCCTAGGGGCGGGGCGACGGGTTTGGGGATTCGCCAATGACGATGCCCATACGGTGGAGCATCAATTTATGGCGTGGAATGTGGTCTGGTGCGCTGAACGAACCTTGGAGGCTGTACTGGATGCGCTCCGAACCGGGAGCTTCTACGCGAGCACGGGCGTGACGATCGAGTCGATTCACGTCGATCCCCAAGCTCGAACCATTCACGTCGAGGCCCCCAACGCCCAGGCCATTGCGGTTTATGCCGACTATCAAACGCGTCTGGTATTTCACAAGGGAGCATCCTATACGTTTACGGTACCGGCGGAATGTACACGGCGATACGTGCGTTTTGAGTGTTTAGGGGAGGGTGGAAGCGCCGCCTGGACCCAACCGTTTTTCTTAACACAGGAAACAAACTGATTGGCCAACAACCTTAGCATAACCCGCTGTTTGAGAGGTGCCGTGTGAAACTGCCCGAATCCATCGCAACGGTATTGATGCCCTTATTTGACGAGATTCCATTGGACCAGGCCATGAGCGAATTGGTCGTGACCCATAGGGCTCGCCCCGATCGTGTGACTCTGGTCGAACGCCTGCTGGAGCATTCTGCATTACGGGCTCACGATACATTGGCTGCCGGGTTGTGGTTGTATATTGATGAACTCGACCGCAGCCATACCATAAGCCAAGGCATTTCAAACGCTACTGGATCCTTTTGGCACGGTATAATGCATCGACGGGAAGGGGACTTCGGGAACAGCCATTACTGGTTCAATCGGACCGGATTCCATCCCGCCATGGACAACATTCCCGGCTATGAGGCCCATCGGTTTGTGGACGAGGTGCAAGCGCATTACAAGGAAGCCCCAACCGAGCTTGTCAAAATGCAGCGTACCGAGTGGCAGGCCCTATTCGAATGGTGCGCAAGCCGACGATCCTAGGTGGTTGGGGAATATTTTACCCTCATCCGACTGTCCCCTTTGTAGTTAGCATATACGATAACGTCAGATTGATTTTAGTTCATATACGCTCCAAAAGGAGGCGGACATGCCTTCATGGTTTACGAAGCTTTTCGAGAAACAAGACAACTCATCTATGGGACACGATGAGCGTCCCTCATTTCCTACCGGTTCAGACTATCTCGACATGGTGATGGACGAAGAAACAGAATCTGCTCCTGAGCGGCGCGTTGTCCGTGCTCCGGTGCTCGACCCCGGCGAAGAGGAATTCGAATCGCCCAAAGGGCTTCGCATCAAGGCAGCCATTCTGTCTCCAACCTCTTGTCGGTTTATGGTTGAGCGTCCTGTCGTCGAAGGCGGTTATTCGCTCGTAGTGCTGGGTCCGGAATCCATGCATAAATCCCCTTTGGCGGAGGCGCTATTCGACCTAGGCAGAATAGAGGCTGTCATAATTCATGGTGCAAATGTAACCGTTGCGCGTAGTCCTGAGGAGCGGAGCGATTGGAAGCCTCTTGCCACAGCCATTGGTGCGCGAATCCGGTCGCATCTCGAAGCGGGACGTCCGTGTATCGCCCACGAATACCTCAACGAACTGCCATCCGAATCGGCCATTCGCGAACGCCTGGAAAAGGCGCTTGATCAGGTTATTAATCCGGGCATTGCGGCCCATTCGGGCTATATTCAGCTCGATCGCGTTGAGGGAAATACAGCCTACATCGAAATGCAGGGCGGATGTCAGGGTTGTGCCGCGTCTCAGATGACGCTACGCGATGGCGTCGAGCAGATCTTCCGCGAAGCGGTGCCCCAACTGGGGTTAATTCTCGACGTTACCGATCATGATTCCGGTACAAATCCGTTTTACGCTTCCATGCCTACGGATGAAGGGTAATCTATGCCGCGGTTGGAAACATTCGATATAACCATTCGAACCGGTGAGCGCGGCTTGGACGGTACGCCCCGATTTTCCATCAATGGATTTCCCCTTGAGTTTGATACGACAGATGGAAGCGCAACTCCTGGAGGGGTTTTAGAAGCAACTGGTAATCCCGGTAGTTATCCGCATAGCTTGGTGCTGGTAGGTCCCGAAGCCTCACCTTGGGACATCGAAGAGGTTGAGATTACCTATTATATGGAGGGTTCCGAACCCTATACGGTCTATTTGGGTCCCATTACTCTGGAGACCGATGCCGATTTGAGCCTATTATACGACCAACCGCTACAGACGTTTGATGTCTGAAAAGGAGGTACCCATGGATACATGTTCTCTAGCAGAAAAAGAATGCGTTCCTTGCAAAGGTGGCGTTTCGCCTCTCAAGGGAGAGGAACTCAAGCGCCTTCATGATGAGCTAGATGCCAATTGGCAACTCATTGAAGAGCACCATCTGGAAAAAACCTACACCTTTGATAACTACAGCGAGAGCGTCGCGTTTACCAATGATGTGGCGGCCATTGCCGAGGCTCAGAATCATCATCCGGACATCCTGTTGACCTATGGTAAGGTAACGGTCACAATATGGAGCCACAAGATAGACGGGCTGACCGAAAGCGACTTTGTCTTTGCTGCAAAAACCGAGGAAGCGTATAAAAACGCGAAATCGAGTAAATAGGAACTGTCTCGTACGTGCCATGCCAGGACGTAACGGAAATTATCCGCCTTACGGTTGATCGGGACAACCGACTACGGGAATATGCGCTCATCAAACGCACCTGCGGACAAGGGGTGGGTAACGCAGCTTTGCTCGCGGAGTGGTTGGGCGGACAACGGGTAGACGATATCCTTGACATGGAGCCCGAGGCGTTTCTAGAGGCTCATGAAGTTGAGGATGATCTCGAGGCCTTTCTGACGCTCAAGCACCTGTTCGCCGTTCAGTCCGCATTGCGTGTGTTGGTGGGGCAGGAGCCAGGCGGACCCGAGAATGCGTGTGCCGCCGCATCCGTCCAGTTTGACCAGGACACAATCTCCATCGACGGACGCATCGCCGTGGACATCCTAACGAACCGCATCAAGTCGTGTGGTGGTTGTAAAGGGTGCGGAAAAACCAAGCCCCCATCACCACGGCGGTCGCGTTCAAAGGTTTTGCAGACCTAATTGTGTCGCGTTAACGGGTTAGGTTTCCCAATCAGTAAAACGCTTTCTCGTAAGCAAATAAAGGAAAAAGGGCCCGCCGAAAAGGGATGTGATGATGCCAATCGGCGTCTCGCCGGTTAGCAATCGCCGTGCGATAATATCGCAGAAACACAAAAACGCCCCGCCGCAAAAAAGGCTGACCGGCATGAGTATGCGGTGGCGGGATCCCGTGATGGCGCGAACCGAATGGGGCACAATGAGTCCAACAAACCCTATAGGCCCCACCGTGGATGCGACCAAGGCCGTCATGAGCGACCCAACAAAAAATACGACAGCCTGTAAACGTCCTACATGCACTCCTCGCGATGCGGCCAGTTCGGTACCGAATCCCAGTTGGTCCAGTTTTGCGCTTTGGGCGAGTAACAGAATGGCGCACGGGGTGAGGCCAATTAGCAGTGTTCGGACAATATCGAACCCAACCACGTCAACGCCTCCCATAAGCCACCGATCCATGACCACTAAGCGGTCGGGCGCGGCCAGATACCGTAGGAACAAGATACCGGCGTTGCACAGCATGCCCAAGGTGACGCCGGTTAATAACAAAACAGATGGCGCCATGCGAGGGTTTCTGGCCGCAAGCAGATAAATGAACAGGGCGTTCAAGGACGCAAACACGAAGGCCGATGCCTGGATTGGCGAAAAAGTCCATACCGTAACCCATAGCACAGTCCCCTGTATGAAAACCGTGGCCACCCATGCGCCTAAAGCGCCTGCGCTGGCGATACCCAATGTGTATGGGGTGGCCAGGGGGTTGCGCAACAATGCCTGAAAGGCGCAACCAACCAACGCGAGAGCGCTGCCCGCGAGCCAGGCCGTCAATGTCCGCGGCAACCTCTGATAAAACAAGATGCTCAGGGTTGGGCATTCACGAATGGGCCGACCGCTTTGCCATTCCGCCCAGGCCTGTTCGGGACTGAGCGTTTCCGTGCCGATGAGCAAACTGGCGACTCCGATAGCCCCCGTGATAAACACCAAGGCGAAAATGATTCGAGTACGGGACATGGTCGGCTTCATCTTGAGCGTTCCAATGTATCCGCCTCAGCGGTGACCAATGGGCTTCCTGTGATGGGATGGGCGCAAACGTTGATCGATGCGGCGTAGGCCCGTGACAGAAGCTCTTCAGTTAAAACACACTCCGGAGGACCATCGGCCAGAAGTCCCTGGTGGGTCTGTGACATGAGCAACAAGTGGTCACAGAACCGCGCCGCGAGATTAAGATCATGGGTAACCACAGCGATGCCGTATCCGTCCCCGGCAAGCCGCCGCAGAAGTACGAACACTTCATGGGCGTGATGAAGATCAAGAGCCGAGGTGGGCTCGTCAAGCAACAGCAACTCCGGTTCCTGCGCCAAAATGCTTGCGACCAACACCCGTTGCCGTTCGCCGCCCGAGAGGGTCATAAAATCCCGGCTCCGCAGTTCATAGGTCTCGGTGTCATGCAGGCATCGCTCCACCACGTTCCTATCATGGGGACTTAGAGTCGCGAAAGCGCCCATATGGGGGTAGCGTCCCATGCTTACGACTTCGGACACCTTCAAGGCAAACGCAGGATTGATGATCTGCGGTAAAAAGGCGATGAGTCGGGCCCGATCGATGGCATGTAACCCGTGCAGCGGTTTGTCATTGAGCATCACGGTCCCTGTAACCGGACGGAGCAGTCCACTCAACACACGCAGCAGGGTACTTTTGCCCGCGCCGTTGGGCCCCACAATAGCGGCGATGCGCCCGCTTTCAATGGTGGCGTCAATGTTCTGAAACACCGGGGTCTGCGGATCATAGGCAAACGAAACACGGTGCGCCACGAGCCGTTGGTTCATTGATCAGGTAGCTCCACATCGGGATGAATGGCTTGGGCCATGATGCGGGCGATATCGGTTATACGTGGTCCGGGTCGAAGAGCATGGGATTCCATGACGATATGGACCCGATCATTCTGGACCGCAGGGAGGGAACCAAGCTGATCCCAGTCGGAAATAAACCGCGCCTTCGCTTCGTCACTCAGCGATTCGCCCGCATGAAACTCGATGATGACCTCTGGGGCGCGCATAACCACGGTCTCTTTTGAGCCGCTGATGTAGGCCTGATCCACATCGCCATAGATGTTTTCGCCGCCAGCCAGCTCCGCCAGCTCGGTGAGAAAGGAGCGAGCCCCAATCGTATATAGATTGTTTAGATCGTGTGTGTGGCGCGCCGTAATGAGCAACACCGATTTGGGAGACCGATGGGCGACCGCGTTGCGTATGGCATCGAGTTCGGACTCGATGTCCGACCAGAGCGCTTCCGCCTCGGTTTTGCGCTCCACCGCCTCCCCGATGATGTAGATCCCGTCGCGTATGGTGTCGATGGTGTCCATATCGACCCGGTATAGCGGTATGGCGTTGTGGGTTGCATACTCGGTCACCTTTCCATGCTCGCCCTGTACGATAATCGCCCCCGGATTTAGCCGAGTCAGCTTCTCCAGGGACGGATTCATGTAATCGCCGACGGTTTCCAGCTCCTCTACTTCCGGGGGATAGTCGCAATAGGTCGTTACGGCTACCACCCGATCACCTACGCCCAACGCATACAGCGTCTCGGTTATGTGGGGCGCAAACGAGACGATTCGTTCACTATCAGGGGGGCGTACATCGGTAAATCGGTCGCCGCATGCAGCCATGGCCATAGAAGCCACAGCCAAAAGTACAATAAGGCGTACTGTTCGGCAGCCGTTGATACGACAAAATCCCATTGCTCTCTGTGTCTTCCCGATAGGTTCGAAGGCTGTCTTGGTTGAGGTTTTAATCAACTACGATGTCAGACCGGCGATGCGCTGACGAATATCATCCGCAAAGCGCTGAATATACTGTTGGATATAATCGGTCGGGTTTACCGAATCATCTTTTACCAAGGGCGTAACGTCCATGGCGAAGTTTAACCCGGTGGTCT
>PWNM01000590.1 GCA_003557825.1 Candidatus Hydrogenedentota bacterium
GGTCCTCGTGAACTCGTACCACAAGCCACAGCAGGTTGAACACCCCGCAGAGGAGCGCCAGCATGCCACCCGCCGTCAATAATGTCCAAAGCAACGAGTGCGCCGGATCGGAGTACAATTCCGGAACACCGAAAAGCAGGGCTGAACCAATGGCTCCAATAAGCGCAGCATAGGCCCATAGCGCAAATCGTTGCCGTTCTTCATATATCAATCGCGACATGGCTAGAACCTCCATGCGGCCAAGCCCGAGACCAACATGCTCAGGGCGGCAGCCTGACCGGCCAAATCCAAAAACGAACGGGGTAGCAATCCGCTCCGCTGGGCAGCGCCGCCCTCCGACAGATCCACAGCGGCCATGGGAAGCAGGTTGTTCTGCTGCAAGCCGGCGAGCATCAACTCGCCAAGGACCAGCATGGACTCGCCGTCATCATCGTAGATGCGCAGACCGGCATAACATACCTTGCCGTCCGTATCGGGACGCCTCCACGCCACGCGGCCCTTCATCTCAATGGGATCCGACTCGGGAGGGGCAATCTCCAGTAGAACAGGCGCGGACAAAGGGAATTCCTTCTCGGCGCATACGAGCAAGCCGCCTCGGCCGACATCGTGACACACCGCCTTGCCCATTGTGTTCCTGTCGAGTTGATAGACGACGGGGGCGGAGAACGGCACGCGCATGAAACGGCGACGCTCCTGCTCGGCAGTGTGATAGATGGTGTTCATGGGATACTCCTTTGCCAGCGTTTTCCGCTGCTCTCGTCTAGAATAAGAGCAAAAGGAGTGCCAAGAACAGGGAGTAACGTATAACCCGTTGACTTAGAATGGCTTACAGGCACAGACAAAAGCCGCGCCTGCACGCAGGCATAGCGATTATTGCCAAGCCAGGGCAGACGCGGCCACGCATCTGGCGAATTTTGCCAATATTATTCCTCTGATTTCACCCAGTCCACATCAAATACGGCATGCCGGATCGAAGCGCCGGCATCGGTTCGCCACGAGTACGTCACGTGGATGCGCCCGTCGATGGCCTGAATGATGGACGGATAACTGAACGAACCGTCGCTATCCTCGAGATAACGCATCCAGGACCATGTATGGCCTTCGTCGTCGGATACGGATACGGCCAACCGGGCTCGGCCCTGCTCGGTATCGTTGTGAACCAGCACCCAGTGGCCGTCATCGAGAACCTCGACCGTGACGCTTGATCCCGGATTGGGCATGCCCGATTTCACGGCAGCCGACCAGGTCTCGCCATCATCCTGCGAAGTGCTGATCAAGATACGTTTGGGATCGTCGCCGCTATCTCGGCAGAAGGCCACAATTTCGCCGTTATTTCGTCGCGCCAAGGCCGGCTGAATGGGCGCAAGACCCACGATCGGCCCACTGGCCCGCCAGGTTGCGCCGTTATCATCGGAAATAGCAACCAGCCCGCAGTTGAAGCCGTCCGAATAAAGAGGCAACAGGATACGGCCCGTCGGCAACACGATGGGGTGGATACGGGTCATCCAACCGATCTGCCGTTTCCGGGTATCCTGAGCCGCTTCGATGAGCATGCGGCGATAGGGCAGCGCGTATTCCGCCCACATGCCTTCACCAAAGCCCAGTTCGTCAAAGCGAGCCTCCATGGTTTCGGGAAACTGGTCACCCGGTTCGAGCAAAATGATGTCCTGCCAGGACCAGTTCGGCGGACCGTCGCCCAGGTAGTCCTCGGCGCGGAGGTACTTCAGAATTGAGTGCTCCCACCGATTGGCTTGCACGACGATCCAAAACAGCCAGAGTCGCTCTTCGGGATCGATGAACAGGACCGGATTGCAGTCGGGGAAGTCGGGAACATCGGCCATGAGAAAAACAGGACCCCATTCCGTTTCTCCTTGGCGCAAGCGGGCGCCTTGGATGACTACGTCGTTGGCCGTACGTTCGCCCGACCCGTGGAACCATGCGGCCAGCAGATCGCCGTTGGGCAACTCCACTATCGTGCTTCCGTGAACATGTTTTTCCTGAGGCGCAAAGATGTGAATATTGGTTAGATCAGCCCACGCGGGAAGCGCACAGACCAGGGCCAGTCCGGTTACGGCAATATACAGGGTGGCATTCATGGCGGGATTCCTCCGTTGTCTAATGGTTACGGAGGCATTGTAGGGGAAACGATGGTATGATCCAAATAGAAGCCCGTATCGACCAACGATTTGGACAAGAAACAGGGATTATCCCCGAAGATCGAGGCTGGATTCCGATGCGTCACTTACCAGGTTGGGCAATGACTGGATCAGCTCGAGAGCGGCTCCTCCCGTGTTGTTCACAACCGAACGGACGGCATGGGTCCGTTCGACCATTTGATCTTTCATGTTGGATACCACGCTTCTCTCAGCGGGGACTGCGGGAATGGATGATGTTGACTGCACCATCGTACACCTCCTGTTGATAGTTAGAGTTCAAATTAACAACAATCCATAGAGCCAATCATTCTACTTTTCTTATCGGCATAATAAGGGGTTTTCTTTAGCAGCGGCAAGGAACTTACGGGATATCCGGAACCACTATATTAGATTTATGTGAATCAAAAGTTGCCTATTGCTTTCGTTCGGAGTATGCTCATGGATTGAACAAGCGATCATAACTTTGGTCAATTGCTTCATCGGTTAAATAAAGGAGCACCGTATTTTGGAATCTTCTCCATCCCGGATCACCGAACGGGTAGGCATTATCCTGGTCGATCACGGTTCCAAGCTCGAAGCGGCAAACAAGATGCTCGAGGACGTAGCTCGTGGGTTTCAGGAAACCAGCGCATACGCGATCGTCGAACCGGCCCACATGGAATTGGCAGAACCAACGATTGAGCAGGCCATGGCCCGCTGCGTCGAGCGAGGGGCTCAACGTATCGTCGTGCAATTGTTCTTTCTGTCGCCGGGGAGACATAGCATGCGCGACATACCGCGGATGACGCGGGAAGCTGCGGCCCATTATCCCGGTATTCCCGTGCACATTTCGGATCCGTTGGGAATCGATCCACGCCTCAATGCGATTCTACAGAGTCGCATCGAAGAAGCTCTGAAGTTTGACGTTGTCGCAGCCAATGATGAGGAGACATAGATCAAAGTAGTCAATTAAGGGAGTCGGGGATAGAGGAAAACCAAAAATGAACAGATCAAGCCATGCCGATGGTCTGAGGGAAGCCATTTCGGGATGGACCGACGCATTGGGAGCCGACCGGGTCTCGACCGAAGAAGCGGTTCGCGAACGGTTGGCCCGTACCACCACGACATGCGGGACACGCCCCGCATGTGTTCTTTACCCCACCACGACGGCCGAAGTGCAAGAAGTGGTATGTATTGCGGCTGCCCATGGGACCGTTTTATACCCAATCTCACGCGGCAAAAACTGGGGGTATGGGGACGCCTGTGCGCCGATTGATGACGCGGCTATTGTGGATCTAAGCCGCATGAATCGGATCATCGAGGTAAACACGGAATTGGGATATGCAGTCATTGAGCCCGGCGTCTCACAGCAACAGCTATACGAATATCTTACCGAGAATCGGACCGGACTGTGGATGGATTGCACAGGCGCAGGAACCGAAGCCAGCTTGATGGGCAATACGCTCGATAGAGGGTTCGGCCACACACGATACGGCGATCATGTTGCTACGACATGCGGTATGGAAGTCGTACTCGCGGACGGACGAGTACTGGAGACCGGCTTTGGTCACTACTCCAATGCCAGGACTCGGCATGTATACCGCTATGGAGTGGGCCCCTTTTTGGATGGGCTGTTCTGCCAGTCCGGTATGGGCATTGTCACTCGGATTGGATTGTGGCTGATGCCTGAACCCGAGGCCTTTTGCTGCTTCGCATTTACCGTCCCAGACTACGATGATCTCGCCGTACTCATTGATCGGCTTCGACCTCTGCGGATGCAAGGGATCCTAAGCGGCGCATTGCATATCGGCAATGACCTTCGCGTGCTCAGTAACCGTACCCATTACCCTTGGGAAGAAGCCAACGGCATTACGCCGTTGCCGGAACCGATCCGAGCACGCATGCGCGAGGAACTCGCCATTGGCGCATGGTCTGGAGCCAGCGCCCTTACGGGAACACGCGCCCAAGTCCGCGGGGCCAAGCGTGCGGTGCGCCGTGCCTTACGCGGACTCGGCGAACTGCATTTCGGCAACGACCGGATCATACAATGGGGAAGTCGGTTTGCCCAGACATTCAAATGGACCCGATTCGGTCGGCGCATAGGTGAGCAGCTGACATCTCTTCGTCCGGTCTACGGGCTTCTGAAAGGCATTCCAAATAATGAAGCGCTTCGTGGAGCAGAATGGCGACTTCGCTCGCATCCGGCCCATCCTGTGGGCGATCCCTTAGATCGCAATTGCGGCATCCTATGGGCTAGCCCTGTCCTTCCCCTCTCGGGGAGCCATGCGGCCGAAGTGGTCGGCTTGGCCGAACCGATCTACAAGGAACACGGGTTCGAACCGTTGATCACATTCACCATGATCTCCGAGCGGGCCATGATGGGGGTATTCACCATAGCCTTTGACAAGGGAGAGAGCGATGAATCCAACCAGGCCCATGCATGCTACAAAGCCCTTATAACCTCGTTGATCGATGCTGGGTATCCCCCCTATCGTGTTTCCCTCGAGGGCATGCCGCTTATTCGTTCTGCGGATGATACGTTTTGGGATGTGGCGGCAGAGATTAAACGGGCTCTTGATCCAAAGGACATCATCGCCCGGGGTCGATACATTCCTCCGCTTGGGGATCAGTAAGGGAATCGTGCCGGCAGTTGTTGTTTCAACCTTCCCAGGTTTCTTCGAGGGCCTCCAAAAAAGTAGCGGCTTCGGCAATGAGTTCGCTTGCCGATGTAGCTTTGGTGGAAAAGGTCAGCACGGGCTCCACATGGAGGGCGAAGGACACCCGATCTCCAAAATGCTGGGAAAGCAGGGACCGGACACGCTTGGAAAGGCTTCGGCCATTGGTGAACTCGAAAGCAACGGCCGATTTGGCCGCCGCGATGCGGTGAATTCCCAGGTCCGCTGCCTGAGCCCGAACCCGCATGACATCGAGCAAGCGGCGGATGGGCGCGGGAACGGGACCAAACCGATCGGCAAGCTCGGCTGCCATCTCATCCACATCCTCGACCGTTTTTACGTCGGCAATACGTTTGTACAAGGTGATCTTTTGCGCTTCCGAAGGGACATAATCTTCGGGGATATGGGCATCGACCGCGACCTCGAAGGGGGGTAATACGCGGCGCACCACCGGCTTTCCGCGTACCTCGGCAACGGCTTCAGCAAGGAGTTGGCTGTAGGTCTCCAGCCCAACGGACGCAATGTTTCCGTGTTGTTCGCCGCCCAGGATGTTGCCGCACCCCCGGATCTCTAGGTCACGCATAGCGATTCGGAAGCCCGCGCCCAAGGATGAAAAGTCTTCGAGGGCCTTGAGCCGTTGTTGGGCCTCTTCGGTCAACGCTCGGTCCCCGGGTATGAGCAGATAGGCGAAGGCTCGGTGTTTATAACGCCCCACTCGGCCCCGAAGCTGATAGAGCTCGGAGAGGCCGAATTTGTCTGCGTTGTTGATGATAATCGTATTGGCATTGGGAATATCAATTCCGGAACCGATGATGGTGGTACAGACCAGGACATCTACTTCGCCACGGATGAACTGGGTCATGATGTGTTCGAGCTGATCCGACGGCATCTGACCATGACCCACCGCAATGCGGGCCTCAGGAACGAGCCGTTGAACCAATGACGCAAAAGTCATGATGTTGTGGACGCGGTTATGCACAAAAAACACCTGGCCTTGCCGCGAAAGCTCCCGAGCAATGGCCTCACGGATCAGCGTCTCACTGAACGGTTCGATGCAGGTATGGACGGGCAACCGGTCATTCGGGGCAGTGTTGATGATGCTCATGTCACGTACGCCCAGCAACGACAGATTGAGGGTTCGCGGAATGGGCGTTGCCGACATGCTAAGTACGTCCACCGTGGCGCGCAGGTGCTTGAGCCGTTCTTTTTGCCCCACGCCGAACCGGTGTTCTTCGTCGATTACGAGCAGCCCCAGGTTCTTGAACTTGATGTCTTTCGAAATAAGCCGATGGGTTCCCACGACAATATCTACTTCCCCCGACCGTAGGCGCTCGATAGTATGTTTCTGCTCTTTGGCATTGCGGAACCGACAGAGCAGGTCTACTTTAACGGGATAGTCGGCCAGTCGTTCGACGAAATTGAGGTAATGCTGTTCGGCAAGAACCGTGGTAGGCACGAGCAAGGCCACTTGCTTACCGTCTTGCACCCCCTTGAAAGCCGCTCGCAAGGCGACCTCGGTTTTTCCATAGCCCACATCGCCGCAGAGAAGTCGGTCCATGGGACGGGGCGCCTCCATATCGCGTTTCACCTCGACGATCGCTCGGGCCTGGTCCGGCGTCTCGTCGTATTCAAAGGCCTCTTCGAATTCGTTCTGCCACGGAGTATCCGAGCTGAAGGCATGGCCGGTTTGGCTCTCCCGTGCGGCGTAAAGCTGCAGAAGCTCTTCGGTCATATCACGGACGGCTTTTTTGACCCGCGCCTTTGTCTTCGCCCAGGTAGCCCCGCCGAGCCGGTCGATCTTGGGCGCGACGCCATCGCCGCCGGTAAATTTCTGAATTGAATCGATATTAGTCACCGGCAGATAGAAGGTATCTCCTTTGGCATATTGCACAACCAGGAAATCGCCGTCTTTGCCTTCGAATCGGCGCAATCCCATATACCGGCCGATGCCATGGTGGGCATGAACGACAAAATCGCCCACTTTGAGATCGCCGAAGGAAGTTATGGCCTCCCCTGCCTCGAATCGACGTCGGGTCCGGCGGACATAATGGCGGCCAAA
>PWNM01000188.1 GCA_003557825.1 Candidatus Hydrogenedentota bacterium
CCCGGTCCTGGAGGACCTCTCCGACGAAGAACTGGAGGCCCTTGTGGAGGCGTGGAAAGGAGGATGACGATGACGAGAGCCCTGGCGGCGCGTTTCAAGCCCCAGATAATTGGCCACTTCTTCGATGGTCTTGCAATTAGGCGTGTGGACCTTTTCAAGGGGCTTCAGCTCCTCAGGATAGGTTTCCGGAATGCCGCATGCCACCTCGAGATTGGCCAGATAATCGCTCCCGTCGCTGGTCACAATGGTGTCTTCACCGGCCTCCGTGAGAAGGATGAATTCATGGGCGATATTGCCGCCCATCATGCCGGTGTCGGACTCGACCGCCACCACTTGGGCCAAACCGGCCCTGGCGAAAATCCGCTGATAGGCCCGGTAGCATTCCTGATAATACGTTTCGAGGTCCCCCTGGGTGGCGTGAAATGAATAGGCATCTTTCATGGT
Organism: Candidatus Hydrogenedentota bacterium; assembly: GCA_003557825.1. Lineage (GTDB taxonomy): Bacteria > Hydrogenedentota > Hydrogenedentia > Hydrogenedentales > SLHB01 > PWNM01. The sequence goes on from PWNM01000188.1 coordinate 445, forward strand.
GAACTCGCGCACCCGAATGAGACCGCCGCGCGACCGCGGTTCATCGCGAAACTTGGTCTGGATCTGATAGACCATAAAGGGCAACTGCAGATGACTGCTGATTTCGTTACGGCAGAGCTGTACTACGGCTTCCTCATGGGTCATGCCGAGAACCATGTCATGGCCGGTCCGATCCTTAAAGCGGACCAGTTCGTTGCCCACCGCCTGATAGCGGCCCGATTCCTCCCAAAGCTCCCGAGGCATGACCACGGGCATTTGCACCTCCTGGCCCCCGACACGATCCATTTCCTCGCGGATGATACGCTCGATCTTCCGGACCACGCGCAGTCCCGGAGGCAGCAATGAATAGATACCATTCGACACTTGGCGCGCATATCCGCCACGCAGCAAAAAGGCATGGCTCTCGAGAATGGCTTCGGCGGGCCGCTCTTTGTAACGGGTTCCAACCAATTGACTCAAACGCATGGGATGACCTCCGTCGTGCTGTGAATACCCAATGGAACGTGCATGCTGGAAAGATGCCAAGGAATGGTCAGAGCATACCCCGACGCCTTTGGTGAGCGCAACCCATTGGCACAATCGAAAAAAACATGGTACCCTTTTGATCAGCAAACCTGAGGGGGATATCATGGCGACATTGGATCGATATCTAAAGGTAGTAGTGGAGCATGGGGCATCGGACCTGCATTACTGCAGCGGGTGCAAGCCAATACTCCGCAAAGATGGCGGACTGGTTGGCCTTCGCGAGGACCCCATCGACCCGGAGACCGCCCATCGGGTATTGGTCGAGATCATGCCCGAGAAAAACATCGAGGAATACCGGGAAACGAACGACACGGACTTCGCTTATGAAATTCCGGGCGTGGCGCGTTTTCGGGTCAATATATACCGCGACCTTAAAGGTCCATGCGGTTCTTTCCGTGTCATTCCGGCCGACATTCTGACATGCGAGCAGCTCGGATTGCCCAAGAGCGTAAAGCAGTTTTGCGGCCTTTCGAAAGGACTGATTCTCGTAACAGGACCCACAGGCAGCGGCAAATCGACTACGTTGGCGGCGCTTATCGACCACATCAATACGACTCGAAGCGACCACATCGTAACCATCGAGGATCCCGTCGAGTTTGTCCACCCCAACAAACGATGCCTCATCAACCAACGAGAGGTAAACACCCATACGACGGGCTTCAAGAAGGCTCTGCGCGCGGCCCTGCGCGAGGATCCCGACATCGTATTGGTCGGCGAGATGCGGGATCTGGAAACGACGCACATCGCCATCGAAACCGCCGAAACCGGCCATCTGGTGTTTGGTACCCTTCATACAACCACGGCCATATCGACGGTTGACCGGTTGATCGATCAGTTCCCTTCCGAACAACAGGCGCAGATCCGCGTCATGCTTTCAACAAGCCTGAAAGGCATTGTGGCGCAGAACCTGCTCAAGAAAAAGGGCGGCGGCCGCATCGCCGCGCTCGAGGTCCTTGTGGTGAACAACGCCGTGGCGTCGCTTATACGCGAAGGCAAGACGACGCAGATCATGAGCATCATGCAGACCGGCAAGAAAGAGGGCATGACCCTGTTGAACGAAGAGCTGACACGCATGGTCAAGGCCGACATAGTTGAGCCGGATGAGGCCTATCTAAAGGCCGTAGACAAAGACGGGCTCATTGGTCAGTTTCAGACCGCCGGTATTACGTTCCAACCGCCCGCGGAATAATCGCATCAGGCGAAATGAATGCCTCCGAACCGCTCCGGTTGGTGGAAGTTGAGTTCGCTGCCGATGGGCGCCCAGGATGCCCAATGGGGTCGGCTGGTATGGTCGCCGCATTTGTAGAAGTTTGCCCGCCAGCTTTGTCCTGAAAGCGGACCCAGCGGACCGAAATACGCCTCGAACAGCGCGACGGGGATGCGCATTTGGAGGGTCCAGCACAGCGGCTCCGATATTTCCGGATCAATCGGACCCGAAAGCGACGTTGCCACCTCGACCCGTTGCCCAAGCTCCGGCGACAGCGGTTCCCATTGGGCGAACCCTTCGTCCAAACGCCGGTGGTTTTCGATAAACGAAATATGCTTGGTCCCAATGCAATTTGTCTCGAAGTTGAAGTAGCCGCCGATGCCCAAGGGTTGCACGAAGAACTCGACACAGGAATCCGTACAAACCGGGTCTTGATATTCGGTATGAACAGCGCGTACGTATTGATCATCGACACGAAAGATGAGGTGCAGCCCTTGATCATTGTGTACCATCCGGAACCGCACATCCGGGCGATGATCCGCGCTTCGAACGTGGAAACCATCAACGGCCCCGGTCCGAGCCGACTCCCATACCGGATCGTCCCACGCAGCTCCCAACGACGGCGCTTCCGCGACACGCTGCACAATATAGTTCACAAGGAATCCCCCTAGTTATCGGTATCAAAATGTTGATCGAGGAACGTGAGGATTTCGGCGACAACCTCCTCACGGTCGTAGTCGAAAAAGAGATGGTGATTGGAACGGTCAAACCAGGCGATCCGTTTGTCGGTGGAGGCCATGCCTTCCCATGCCTTTTCAGCAGCTTCAGGTGAGGAGGCCTCATCGCCATGGGAATGAAGCAAGAGCACAGGACATGTAACACGGTCAAGGCATTCCGACGCACGGGCCCGTTCACCGAGCTCCGCCAAGGTACGTCCTGCTCGGGTCGGAGCCCAATCGTAGCTGAGGATTCTATCCTTGGCCTCCGGCCGGTTGACCTGGATGAACATTTGTCCTTTATACACCCAGCGGATTATGGGCGAACCTATCCGTATCCATTGCTCGGGGGGGAGGATATAATACCAGCGGTGGGTAACCTCAAAATAGGGTGCGACGAGAACAAGCCCGTCGGCATGTCCCTGCGCTGCTGCCAGGGTACATAACGCCCCGCCCATGGAATGTCCGATAAGGACGACATTCCCATGCTCGTTCGCCAATGCCTGAGCCTCCGCAAACACGGCATCCACCAACTCATCGGCATCGACCGTTTCGAGGTCGCGGGGGCTCGTGCCATGACCAGGTAGCAGCATGGCACGGGCCCGCCACCCGTGCTCTGCCAGAGCTTCCGGCAATTCGCCGAAGTTCTGCCCGGCTCCGAGAAATCCATGAACCAATAACACCGCTCCCGGCGCATCCTTCGGTCCGAGATCCCGCGGCTCGGCGCCTTCAAGCAATCCTGTCTCCGGATCGCGTGGAGCCCGCGCATCCGAACGGGCCACCAGATGTTCCGTTAACATAGCGCATCCTCCCGCAAGGCCCACGACAAAGGCCACTGCCAACGCAGATACAACCCATCGAGGCGGGCCTTTTCGCCGTTTCGGGCTCAATGTTCCGCCCGGTACCTCACTCGTCGTCGTCATCCCCCATGTCCAATTCCTTGGCAAGCTTTTTTACCCCCCGCAAGTCCAGCTTACCCGTTCCAAGAACGGGGATCTCCTCGACTCGATAGAACGCTTTGGCCCGGGGAATCCACAGTTTGGGCAGATCGGATTGACGCAGCTTGTCCAGCAAAGCCTCAAGCTGGTCATCATCGAGGGTATGCAGCACCACCAGGCGTTCCCCTTTCGCCCGATCCGGGACGCTCGTCACGGCCATGGTCATGTCGGTCAGTTCGAGCAGGCTATGCAGTTTTTCCTCAACCCGGGTATGGGGCACCATTTCACCGCCGATTTTGCTGAACCGCGATACCCGGTCCGTGATGGTGATAAACCCGTCCTCGTCAATGGCCGCCACATCGCCGGTGTTATACCAGCCGTCCTTGAGCACCTCCGCCGTCTTTTCCGGCATGTGGAGATAACCCGACATGATGTTTGGCCCTTTGACATGGAGTACGCCAGGTTCGTTTTCAGGTAGCGGTTCGCCGGTGTCCTGATCGTGTGCACGAGCGCTGACCCCCGGAATCGGCTGGCCGATGGTACCGTGCTTGGTACCAATCTGATAATAGCCCGGCGCACGGAAATCGGGGATATTAACCGAAACCACCGGCGAGCATTCCGTTGTACCATAGCCCTCGAGCGGTTCCACGCCGAATTTGGATTTAAAGGCCTCGCGAATGCGGGCCGGCAGCTTCTCGGCTCCGGTGATAACGTGGCGGACGCTACTCAGCTCCTCCGCCAGGCAACGGCGGATGAAATTCTGCAAAAAGGTTGGAGCCGCAACGAGGAAGGTGCATTGATGTTTGTAGATCAATTCGCCGATAGCTTTTGCCTCGAGCGGAGACGGGTGGTAGACGGTCCCAAACCCTGTGAGCACGGGCAACCAAAGGGTCGCCATAAAGCCGAAGGAATGGAAGAAAGGCAACATGCCCACCATGATCTCGTGATCTTCATGGGGAAAGACCTGCATGGTCGCTTCAACGTTGCTGGATATATTGAAATGGGTAAGCGGCACGCCTTTCGGATCGCCCTCACTGCCGCTCGAGAAGATGATGGTAGCCAGTTCTTCTGTCGAACGCTTCCGCTTGCACCCCAAGGCCCGTTCGATGAGCCGGGCGGGAAAGAATAGGGCCATCAGCAGGGCCACGATTCGATCCTTCCCTGTGACCGATTCCTTGACATCTTCGAGGTAGATGGATTCACCGGGGACCTCCACCGGAAGCCGTTCGAGCAATGCCCGCGCCGTCAGCACCTGGGTAATGTTGCATTGACGGGCCGCCGAAGCGATGGCGTCCGCCGACGCGGTATAGTTCAGATTTACCGGCGTCTTGCCCATGATTTGGAGGGCAATGTTTGTCAGGGCGCTGCCCACCGTCGGAGGAACCAACACGCCCACCATGGGCTGATCATCGAGTAGCTTTTTCAGCTTTCGTCCGAAAACTATCGAGGCCACCAAGGTCTTGAAGTAGGACAAGCCGGGGATGTTGGCATCGGCGACACACATTCGAAACGGATGCCGCCGTACATTGCGAATAAAGCCGCGATGAAGCAAGGGGCTCTCGAGATCGCGCTGGCAATAGGCCTCCGTCCCAAGTTCCCGCACCGTGCAATACAGTTCGAAGGGCGTCGTGGAGGCGGGCAATGGGGCGCCGAAATTTACCGTGACAGGATAGGGAATTCGTTTGGGCCGTTTCCAGAGGAATTTCCCCTCTGAAAAACTGAATATGCTTCCCCAGAGCTGGTCCAAATGGATGGGGATGATGGGCGCGTCAATGCCTTTTACGATCTTCTCGTACCCCTTTCGAAAAGGCAGCATGTTGCCCGTGCGGGAGATCTGTCCTTCGGCGAAGATACACACGATCTCGCCGTTTTTAATCGCATTGGAGGCCTCGCGAATGCTGTGGACCAAATCCCGCGGCCCTGACATGGGTGAGATGGGGATGGCCTTTAGGATGCGCGCCAGGGGACCAATCCAGCGGTTCTCGTAAATATCCGCCGCCATCATGAATCGGATGGGCCGATCAATGGACGTCATTAGAAACAGGGCATCGATAAAGGACGTGTGATTGGCCACAAACAAGGCCCCGCCTTCTTGGGGGATGTTCTCCGGATGCAGCACTTTGAGCCGATAGAAGGTGTTGACAAAAAACCACATAACCGATCGGACAATGAACACCGGGAAGGCCAGGCATAGATAGAGGCCCACCAGCAACGTCAATATGGCCACCAAGAGGAACACTTGATACGTACTGGCCCCCAACTGAGCGGCCACCATGAACAGCCCGCCTCCAAGCAGTACGCCAATGCAGGTACCAATGTTGAACGTGGCGATCATGCCTCCCTTGAGGTCTTTGGGCGCGCGGTTTTGAACCGTTGCCATGATAGGAATGATGAAGAACCCAGCAAAGAAGCCCAGGACCAAAAGAAAGATAAAAGTCGCCCAATACCCCATAGTAATCAAACCCAGCACAAGCCCGCAGAGGGTCATGCCAAGCAATCCAACGGGAATAAGGCCCAATTCGATTTTCCCCCGGGACCAGTATCCCGCCGCAGCGCTGCCAAGACCGATGCCCAGCAGAACGCTAATCACCAGCGCAACGGACCAGAAATTGTCCTGCTCAAGGGCATTTCTACCATGCACCACCACATTGGCTTGTACCAGAGCGCCGGCCATCCAGAAATAGGCGCCGCCCAATAAAATAAGCCAAAGAACCGTGTTGCTATAGAACAGCTTGAAATATTGGCCCAAGCCCGCCCACAGGTTGACGGACAAGGGTTTGCGGGGAGCCGCGGCCGGTACCTTGGTTATGCCGAGGCTGAACACCAGCCCCACTGCGGAAAGCCCGATGAGGAGCAAGGAAATCGGCGTGAGGGTGAGCGCCTCTTGTTCGACTAGATCATAGAGGAACCCGGCGAGGGCTTGCCCGGCGATGATGGCGATAAACGTGGTCATCCCCATGATGCCATTCCCCCACGAGAGACGCGACTCGGGAAGGATCTCGGGGAGGATGCCGTATTTCGAAGGGCTGAAGAA
>PWNM01000381.1 GCA_003557825.1 Candidatus Hydrogenedentota bacterium
CCCGACAAACTTGCCGGTACCGCCCCCGGTCAGATCAGTCTTACCCGTATGCGTGAAGGATACCGGGTTCACGAGCTTACTCGGCAGACGCGAATCTACGGGTGCCTCACGGTGACCATGTCCGTCCACGACCGGCTTGCCGCCGCCACCCACACCTTGCGTAATCGGGGCCAGGATGCCATCGTCGTGCCCCTCAACGTCCAAGGGGAGGAGATCCCCCCAATAATCGAGGAATGCCGAAGCTTGGGGATGGTCGCCTTCGCCCATGCTTTGCCCTTCTCGCCAGCGACCATGAATCTGCCGTTGCTCGAAGACGCCCTCGAGGAATGGGTCTGACCGGGTTGCGGCCGATGCCCGCATGTTAGCTCATTTGGTTCCGGTAAGGGAATGCTGTTGTTTTGGCCTATGTTGACTCATATATGGGTATGTGCATTTGGTACGTACGCTCATGCTCGTCTGTAGTAACCCGAAGGAAACCACACGGAGGTAATAGTCATGGCCCAGACTCCATCCACAATGATACCCCTTGGAACGCCCGCTCCGGATTTCAGTCTGCCCGATACCGTCACGGGCGAAACGGTATCCTTGTCTGATTTCAAAGGCAAGCCCGCGTTGCTTGTGATGTTTATCTGCAACCACTGCCCCTTTGTAATTCACATTCGAGAGAAGCTGGTTGAGTTCTGCAAGCAGTACCAGGACAAAGGCGTTGGGATAGTCGCCATCAGCGCCAACGACGTATCCACCCATCCCGATGATAGTCCGGATAAAATGAGGGAATGTGCGGACCAGTTTGGGTTTACATTCCCCTATTTGTACGACGAATCGCAAGAGGTGGCCAAGGCCTACTCCGCCGCCTGCACCCCCGACTTTTTCCTCTTCGACAACGACCATAAGCTGGCCTATCGCGGGCAGTTCGACGACAGTCGGCCCGGTAACGACGCGCCGGTAACGGGGGCGGATCTAGCCGCGGCGATCGATGCGTTGCTCGCCGGTGACGCGCCGCCTTCGCAGCAGAAACCCAGCGTGGGCTGCAACATCAAATGGAAGGCCGGCAACGAACCGCCCTATGCGAAGTGAGGCGTATCAGCCATGATGGAGTATAAGGGCTATATTGCCGAGCCCAAATATGATCCTGATGACAAAACGTTCACGGGGATAGTCCAAAATATCGTTGGCGATGTCATACACTTTGAGGGACGTACTCCAGAGGAGTTCGAGCAGGCTTTCAAGGATTCAGTCGAAGACTATTTGGAATTTTGTAAGGAAGATGGAATTGAGCCTCAGCGGCCCTATTCGGGTAAATTTATGATCCGCATCTCGCCTGAGCTGCATGGAAAGGCGGCTTTGGTGGCTCGTAAACATCACAAAAGTTTAAACGCGTTGATTGCGGAAGCCATCCAGCGGATGGTTGACGAATAACGGCATACGGTTGCCTATGCATCGCCCTTGAGATTTTGGGTTGTGCTCCCCGCGCAGCACACCAGAAAGGCCACGGGGCTGGCGATGACCCAGTACCAAGGCCAGGCGATGGAAATATCGAGCCAGCGCTGGAGCATGTAGGGTTGTACCAGCAGTACGGTGATCACGCCGCAGATCAATCCGGCGAGAACGGTGACGGGGTTGCCGCGGCGTGTAAACAAGGCCGTGCAAAACACGCCAAGCAGCGGCGCATGGGCAAAGGCCATGATCCCCAGGGCAAAATCAATGAGCGTACCTTCGTCTTGCGCCTTCATGTAGACAGCGAGAATGGCGAACAGGGTCAACGCGCCGCCCATGACCGCCACGCTTATTCGCGACAACCCCACATCGGAAACCGAGTCCTCTCGCGGCGGTAATCCTGCGCGTTTACGACCTCGATTGACCAGCGGGATATAGAAGTCGGCGATGATAACGCTGCCCATGGCGTTGATGGCCGAGTCGAAGGTGCTGAGGGCGGCGGCGATGAGGCCGGCCAGGGTCAATCCGCGTAGGCCCATGGGCAGATGATTGAGCAGGAATTGGGGATAGACGCCTTGGGGATCGGTCAGGGTATCCGCAGGGGTTGCATCGCCCATGATATCCGGACGGCCATAGAAGATCGACAAGAGCAGGCCGATGATCATGAACAACAGGACGACGGGAATGGCCATTAGTTTCGAAGCAACCAGGGCCCATCCGCCGTGGAGCGCCGAGCGCGCTGTCAAAACCCGTTGGGCCATATCGTGATCGACGCCGAAGGTTGAGGTGGCCACAACGGTAGCGGCGAATACGCCTGTCCAAAACGTGAAGGGGCGGCCCGGGTTGAAGCTGAAGTCGACGACTTTCAGTTTGTTGACCCCTTCGAAATCACGCAACACCGCCACCACCTCGCCTGCGGACAGCGGAATGGCCCGCAACAGCAGATAGATGCTCAGTAGGGCGGCAAAGACCATGACAAAAAGCTGGATGGTATCGGTCCAGATGACGGCGCGGATGCCGCCGCAGACGGTGTACAGGGTGCCGACCACGCCGAATAGGACGATGGCCGCGATGAGGTGCTGGTCTTGGGTATCGCCGTAGAGCATGAGCGAGAAGGCAATGGCGGCGATGAACAATCGGGCTCCCGAGGAAAGCAGACGTCCGATAAGAAACATGCTGCTGGCTGCGGTAACGGAAGATGGACCGAATCGTTTACCCAGGTATCCGTAGATGGTGATGGTTCCCGCGCGGTAGATGACCGGAACGAACAAGAAGGCTACGATGAACCCGGCGATGACTTCGCCGATGTTCAGGATCAAATAAGTCAGATTGCCGCCGAAGGTCATCTCGGGCACGCCGATAAAGGTCGCGCCGCTGAGCGCCGTGGCCAGCACCGAACAGGCCACGGCCCAGGCCGGCATGGCCCGTCCCCCAAGGAAATAGCCGGCCACGTTGTCGTGCCGCCGTGTCGAGATAATGCCGATGGCCACCACCACCGCCAGGTAGATCCCCGCCACCAGCCAATCGATTACGCTGAACGTCACGGTCCAGGTCCCCCATCAGGTTATGCGCCGTTGCCGCCCAAGCATACCCCAATCTATGGGGGCAGGTTCAACGATGATAGCCATCTATGGTATAAGGAGGGGGCAGGGACAGGCCGCAGGAGGAAACGGGAGCCAACGGAAGCGGGAAACCGTCAGCCAACGCGGCCTGTCCCTGGGGTTGGGGCAGTATGAGGCGGCCGGGACCCGGGGATCCCGGCCGCTATGGTTAGGCGGCCATTCGAACAATGGTTTGGAACAGCCGCTCGGGGATCAATCTACGCAGCCACAAAATCGGGGCCGCGCCCCCGCCGGCGGGATACCGCAAACGCCATGACCGCGCGACTGCGGCGCGGTAGATGACCCGCGCCGTAACCTCGGGCAATGCGCCCATCCGGTCGACGGTATTGCGTAACCCCGCTTCACTTGCCTTAAACAGCGCATCATAAGCCGTCACGCTTGGGTCGGCCCCTACATCGAGGGACCGGTCGTAGAAATCGGTTTTAACAGGGCCCGGTTCGACCACTTTCACGCGGATATTGAACCGGCGCAACTCGTATTGCAGCGATTCCGAAAACCCTTCAACGGCCCATTTACTGCCGTGGTACACACTCATAAAAGGGAACGCCACCCGGCCTGCTACCGATGAAACATTGATGACTGTGCCCGCCCCTTGGGCCCGAAAATGGGGCAACACCGCCCGGGTCACGTTCATCAGTCCAAGTACATTGGTGGCGAACTGCCGTTCGAGCTGCTCGGGCGTCATGGTTTCGAATGGCCCGACCAACGCGTACCCAGCATTGTTTACCAGTACATCTATCCCTCCAAAGGCCGAAATAGTTTCATCGACCGCCGAAGCAATGGTTTCGGGTTGTGTTACGTCCAGTTTCGGGACGATCATGCCCTTTTGCGCAAAATCCGCACCGGCATTTTCGGGATTCCGCATGGTGGCGGCAACGTTCCAGCCATGCTCGTGAAAGAGCGATGCGGCTGCTTTGCCGATACCGCTCGATGCGCCTGTGATTAAAACCCGTTGGGCCATCGTTGTTCCTCTATTTTGACTCGTTCGACGAAGTGTCAGTTTCAGTTGGAGCGTGGCTCTCTGCGCGGGTGAAGAGCTCGTAAAGCACCGGCAACACGATTAGGGTCAGTACGGCCGATACGATGATTCCGCCCACGGCGGCGATTCCGATGCCGTTTCGGATTTCCGCACCGAGGGCGCGACTCAGGGCCATAGGCAACATACCCAATATGGCCGCCAACGTAATCATAATAATCGGGCGAAATTCGTCTTCGGCAGCATGGACCATGGATTCTCGGTGCGAAAGCCCTCGGTTCGTGTGGTATACCACGCGGTCCAGGATTAGGATGGCGTTGTTAACCACAATACCGACGAGCATGACGCCGCCGAGCATGATAAAAATCGATATACTCTCGCCGGTGAGGTATAACGCCCAGATCACGCCGATCAGTCCCAAAGGAATGGTGACGAGGATGATAAACGGCCGCTTAAACGATTCCAGGATAGCCGCCAGTACCAAATAGGTCATAAAAATGGCAATAAGCCCTACCTCGATGAATTCCTCGCCGGTTTCCTCGAGAATTTCAAACATCCCGGTAAACCGATATTGATATCCGGGTGGAATGGTCATGTGTTCCTCAATGGCATCCCGGAAGGCGTAGACGGCCGTTCCGAGTGGAACCCCTTCCTCCAAGTTAGAATAGACCTTGGCCACCCGGCGCTTGTCCGAACGGGTTACCTGAATCGGAACGAAGTCCTCTTCGATGTCCGCGAAACTGGCCAAAATCACTGGATTCCCGGGCATACCGGGGAAGAGAAATTCCTCGACCTGCTGTTTTCCGAATTGCTCTTCGAGTATAACCCGGATATCATAGTTTCGATCGCCGATAGTAAAGACGCCGGCTTCCAGTCCTTCGAGGTTGGCCCGCAGTGCCTGTCCCATGCCGGCTGCAGGCATGCCCAAATCGGCGAGAATGGCTCGATTGGGAATAACGCGGATCTCCGGTTTGCCTGCCCGTACGGTGGTATCGGGATCGATAAAGCCGTCGAGGCCCGCAGTAAGGGCGGCGGCTTCGAGAGCCAATCGATCTAACTCATCGCGGTCGGGACCAAGGAATTCGAGCTCGATGGGCGGCCCACCGCCGCCGGCTCCGCCGGGTATGCTCGCCACCACGATGCAATCCGAATGGGGTTCCATCCGTTCGCGCACTTCCTCGAGAAGATCCCAAATGGATTCCGGCCGGTCGGTCTTGTCGACGAATCGCAGCAGGATCTGAGCGAGATACACTCCTTCCGAAGCCTGGCCGATGACGCCGCCGCGGAGCGAGCCCACGGTTGTCAATCGGTTTTCAAGATGGGGAAGTCCCTCGAGCAGGTCCTCGGCTTCCATGACCCGGTCAATGGTTCGGTCGAGGCTGTACCACGTGGGGTATTCCAGGCGTACGGCGATCTCGCCTTGATCCGGTTCATCCATGAACGTAAATCCAAGCCCGCCGGCGAGGGTCATGGCATGGAGGAAAATGCCCAATATCACCAGGAGAATGACGATGGCGGCCCAGCGATGGTCGCCGGTGAAATGGAGGAAATCGGCATAACGATGGGAGCACCAGCTTAGACCGGCGTTCCAACGCTGTTCCATGCGGTAGAGTAATCCCTTTTTCTTGCCTTTTCGCAACAACACTGAGCATAGGATTGGGGTTAACGTAAAGGAGATGAAAAGCGAAACAATCGTTACCGTGATCATGGTAAAGGCAAAGGGCTGGAAAATACGGCCGGCCAAGGTTCCCATAAGTCCAATAGGCAACAATACCACCAGGTTGGTTCCTGCGCTGGCCATAACTGCGATGGCCACTTCCTGGGCTCCCACCCGCGCCGCTTCGCCCGAGGATTCGGCTGAGTCCAGCCGTTTGACAATACTTTCCATGACCACGATCGAGTTGGTCACCAGTACGCCCACGGACAGCCCCAACGCGAGGAGAACGATTACATTCAACGTATAACCGATCAACTGGAGTATAAACAGGCCAATAACAATCGTCAGCGGCATGGTGAGGGCGACGATGAGCGTGGATCGGATGTTGTACAGGAAAAGGAACAGAATCATCGCGGTCAGCAAGACACCCTGGATGATGTTGACAGTGGCGCTGTCCACGGTGGCTTCGATAAAGTCGCCTTCGTCCGATACCCATACCAACTCCATCCCGCCCGGCAGCTGTTCTTGTATTTCCGCCATGGCTTCGCGGATATTCTCGACGATCTCGACCGTGTTGGCTTCGGCCTTCTTGATCACTTCGATACCAATGGCCGTTTGGCCATTGTAATAGGATGCCTGACGTAACTCGGCGGTGCCCATTTCCACTCGGCCAATATCCCGGAGATACACGCGAGAACCGTCGTTATTGGCGATCTCGAGGGACTCCATTTCCCGGATCCCCGGGAAATCGGCATCAAAACGTACCGAGTATTCCCGGCCATGCTGACGCAACCGTCCCGCGGGGATGCTTTGGACGCCCTGCTGGACGGCTTCGACAACGTCCATGCTGGTGAGCCCGCGAGCGCCCAGTTCCTCGCGGTCGAGAAGGATGCTTACCTCCCGTTCTTCGCCGCCTGTGATCTCTACGTCGCCGACTCCAAGGATTACGGAAATGCTATCGCGGACTTCGTTATCGGCGTATTCATAGAGTTCGTCAAGTGGCGCCGTTCCCGTAAGGGCCAGATAGGCAATGGGCAGTGCGCCGATGTCGAATTTTTGAACTTGCGGTCGCTCGACACCTGCCGGAAAGTCGCCCATGATCAAGTCGATCTGGTCGCGCACATCCATGGCGGCCACATCGACATCGATATCCAGGTC
>PWNM01000570.1 GCA_003557825.1 Candidatus Hydrogenedentota bacterium
GGGATGTCAACGAATCCAAGCTGGCCAAGATCATTCAGGCGGCGCCGGTCCCCGCGACCGACGAACGCATCCAGGCAGCCGGCGCGATACCCGGTTATGCCCCGCCCATGGGGTTGGATCCCGAGAAGGTACGAGTCGTTGTTGACCACACCATCGAAACCTCGAATAACCTGGTCACCGGGGCGAACGAAACGGACTACCACTTCAAAAATCTCAACCTTGAGCGCGATCTGCCCAATTTGGCGCCCGTTGATATTCTTGAGGCAGCCGAAGGAGACGGGAGTCCCGATGGCAACGGCACGCTGGTGTTTAAGCGGGGCATCGAAGTGGGGAACATTTTCCAGCTTGGCACGAAGTACACCGAGGCCATGGAAATGACCTACAACGACGAGAGCGGCAAGGCCCGCGTGCCCATCATGGGATGCTACGGTGTCGGAGTAGGCCGGCTGATGAGTTCGGTCATGGAGGCCTGCCACGACAAGTACGGTCCCATCTGGCCCCTATCGATTAGCCCGTGGCAGGTCCATCTCAATGCCCTGAAGATGAGCGCCGAAGGGGTCCGTGATGCTGCCGAAACGCTGTATGACGAGCTTCAGGAGGCGGGAATCGAAGTCGTCTACGACGATCGCGATGCCCGGCCCGGTTCGCAGTTTGCCGATGCCGATTTGCTCGGCATTCCGGTCCGCCTAATCGTTAGCGAACGGAATCTGAAAGAGGGGAACATCGAATGGAAGCGCCGCGACACCGGTGAGACCGGGACGTTGCCCATGGCGGAGGCGGTATCGACTGCGCGGCAGTGGATTGCCGATGCCATGGCGGCGTTGAATGCTACTGCGGATGCCCTATGACACCGTCTACCGATTCGCAGACCCATGCTGAACTGCGCCATGCCTTGGTGCGGGAACTCCGAGAGAGAAACTACATCCAATCGGAGCCGGTTGCCGAGGCGATGTCGCGAACGCCGCGGCATTGTTTCGTGCCCGATGCATCTCCTGAGGAGGCGTATACAGACACGGTTATTGTTACGCATTTCGAAGGCGACCAACCTGTCAGTTCGTGCTCCCAACCGGCCATTATCGGCATCATGCTCGACCAACTCGCCCTCGAACCGGGCCATCGGATCCTCGAGATTGGCGCAGGCACGGGATATAACGCCGCGCTCATGGCCGAACTGGTCGGTCCGACGGGGTCCGTGACGACCATTGATGTGGATCCGGTGATCGTGAGCGAAGCGCGTGAACGACTGGCTGCAGCCGGTTATCCAAGCGTACGGGTCATCCTTGGCGACGGCGGATTTGGGTATGATCCGCATGCGCCTTACGATCGCATTATCCTTACGGTAGGTACCCGCGATATTCCGCTGGCATGGTATCGTCAACTGCGCCGAGGCGGGCGTATGGTTGCGCCCCTGGCCGGACGCCATGGCGCGCAGGTATCCGCTGTTCTCATTCGGACGAATGCTGGCTTTCAAAGCGCAGGACTCGAACCCTGTGGGTTTATTTCGTTGCGTGGCAGTTTTGGCGATCAGGACTCCGTTACGGTAATCGGGCCGGAGAACCGTCTTCGGGTCATCCACGGTCCAGAGACCGAATTCCAGCCAACCCGCGTTGCGAAATGGCTGCAGGATAGGGGAACCGAACGCACGATCCAGCCGGAGCTGACTTCGCGGCAGCTCCAATTCGGGCTGGCGTGGTGGCTCGAGGCCCATGCTCCTGGACTATACCGCGTGCGCGGCGAAGGCGAACCAGTCGTACGGGGCCGCCTACCGGCATTGCGTCGTCTCGGCGCCGCAGCGGCAGAAACCATTGGGGTCGTAGCGCCCGATGGCCTGTGTCTTTTTGCTCCTCCCCAAGGGAGTGACGCGAGTAGCGATGCTCCCCTTGTCCTTAAAACGTTTGGTCCCGGCAAGTCAGCACCGGATGCCGTTGAACAGGCCATGCAACAATGGCGTGCCGCGGGGAGTCCGATCGTCGATGCGCTAACGATAAGCGCAGTCCCCAACCGCTTCATGCCCGATACGTTGCCCGAAGGACTACCCGTTCCGGGGCACTTTAGCACCTTCTATTATGCATGGACGGCTGGTGATTAGTCTCCGGTGACCGTTACCACGATTTCGCGGTTTCGAGGCTTGATGTCGCATTCAAGATGGAACAACTGCTGCCAGGTGCCCAACACCAGATTCCCATCACGAACCGGAACGGTAATGGACGGTCCAAGCAACGTCGCCTGAAGATGGGAGTGGCCGTTGCCGTCGTGCCAGGCTCGCTCGTGGCCATAGTCGCGGCTCGGTGGAATCATCCGGTCGAGTAGCTTGGGCAGGTCTTCTTCAAGTCCCGGTTCAAATTCGATTGCCCCGAGGGCGCCCGTGCTGCCAATGTTGAACACATGGCAAATCCCCGTTTTGATACCGGCTTGCTTTACTACCTGTCGCACCTGCTCGGTAATCTCATGCATCTCTCCGTGATTGTTTGTGCTTACGGAAAAGGTATCTTGATGGGTCATTTTGGTGCTCCTTGTGATATATACTGTTGAACAGCTCCGGAGAAGCCTGCTCTTTTGACTATGCCCTAGTGTAACGAAAATGATCGATAAAGCAATACTTTTTTATGCTGCTGCCCCAGTCAGGCGTTGAGCGATTCAAGCATGATTCGGATTTTGTTTGCGTCTGGACGGGAGGGTGATTAGAATACCCGAGAAACCTGTGTAGCACGTGGTGCTCAACGACAAAAGAAGGGGGATTGAAGATGGCAAGTAAAATGCGCGCGGGCGTAATTGGGTGTGGGGCGATTGCAGAGCATCTGCATGTGCCGGACTATATTCTGTGCCCGGAGGCTGAATTGGTTGCGCTGTGTGACACGGTGCAAAGCAAAGCGAAGGCATTGGCTGACAAATGGGCTCCAGCCGCAACGGTCTATACCGATTACAAAAAGATGCTGAAGGATGCGGAGCTGGATTGCGTAACGGTAGCATTGCCGAATTTTCTGCACGGTTCGGTCTCCATCGACGCACTCAAAGCGGGCTGCAATGTGCTCGTTGAAAAACCGATGGCCACCAGCTCTGACGAAGCCAAAAAAATGATCGATGCCGCCAAAAAGGCCAAAAAGCTACTCATGGTCAATCAGAGCCAGCGGCGATTCCCTGCGCACCTAAAAGCCAAGGAAGTGTTGGACAGCGGCATCATGGGGAAGGTGTTGCATGTAACCGCCATGTTCGGTCATGCGGGACCGGAGTTCTGGAGTCCCACGGGCAAGTGGTTCTTCAAGAAGAAGGAGGCTCGTTTTGGCGCCATGGCCGACCTCGGCGTTCACAAGGCGGACCTGATTCGTTATCTCACAGGCAAGGAGATCTCCGAAATTTCGGCGTATTACACACGTCTGGAGAAGAAAAACAGCGACATCGAGGATAACTTCGTTTCGTGCCTTACGTTTAACGACGGTACGGTTGGTACGTTGTGCGCATCATGGACCGTGAAAGGCATGGAAGCCAACTACACCATCTTCCATTGCGCAAACGGTACGTTGCGGGTATGCGAACTGCCGGGGCAACCGCTGGTCGCCAATTTGGTTCATCCTGAATGCACGATCAGCTTCGAAGTTCCGCCGCCTGTAACGAATTACGAAGGCGGATGGGGCCTTGATGTGAGCGGCGCATTTATCCGGGCCTGCCTGGGCAAAGAAGAGCCCTTTGCATCGGGTGAGGAAGGCAAAAAATCACTCGAGGTTGTGTTGGCGGCCGAAAAGTCGGCAGACACCGGCCGCTCAGTAAAACTGAAACACTAGTCAGAATTTACCATGAAGACCTTAACTGTGGCGTTGGGCGACCGCTCCTACCCCATCCGGGTGGGAGCGGGCGCTTTGGACGCGTTACCAGAAGCGTTGTCGCGGCTTGAGGCCAAAGGCTCCGTGGCCGTTTGCACCGACTCCAATGTGGGGCCGTTGTATGCCCAGCGCGTGAATGAGCTGATCGCCGATGCGGGTCTTAGGCCGGTGACGTGTGTGATGCATGCGGGTGAAGCCAACAAACGACTTGCCCGTATCGATGAGTTTTGCGGTCAGTTCCTCGCCGAAGGGCTCGATCGTTCCAGTATTGTCGTCGCCTTGGGCGGCGGCGTCGTGGGCGATGTGGCCGGGTTTGCGGCGGCCTGTTATATGCGCGGCGTTCGGTTCGTCCAGATTCCCACCACCATTGTGGCCCAGGTGGATTCTAGCGTGGGCGGCAAGACGGGCGTCAATCATCCATTGGGTAAAAATACGATAGGCGCGTTCCATCAGCCAAGTGAAGTGATAATCGATCTGACCTTGTTGGATACCTTGCCCGACCGCGAGCTTAAAGCGGGATTGGCCGAGGTTATCAAGCATGGCGTCATCGCAGACGAGGCATTGTTTGCCTATATGGAAACCCATCGCGACGCCATTCTCAGTAAGGATCTGGAGGCGTTGATCTATCCCATCGAGCGATCCTGTGAGATCAAGGCGGAGGTCGTTGCTGCGGACGAACGGGAACAGGGCCTGCGGGCCAATCTAAATTATGGCCATACCTTCGGGCACGGCATTGAAGCGGTGAGCGATTACACCCGCTTCCTACACGGTGAGGCGGTTGCCTTGGGCATGCACGCAGCCGGTGCGCTCGCTCAGGAGCTGGGTCTTGTTGATACGGCATTCGTCGAGCGCCAGCAGGCATGCATCGAAGCGTACGGATTACCGACCTCCTGGTCGGAATTGCCCGTCGATGCAACGCTCGAAGCCATGCGCCGCGATAAAAAGGCGCGTGCGGGAACTCTGAAGTTTATCGTAGCCGACCGAATGGGGCATGTGACCCATCGGACGGATATTACCGAGGAGCAGGCACGGGCGGCGCTCAGCGCACTGTGTCGAGAACCAGCGGGAGCGTGACCATGGCATTCGGCGGTGAAGATGCGGAAAGCTATTACGACGAGGGCGTAACGGCAAGCATGCGGGGCGACATCGAGCGCGCCATCGAGTGTTTCAACAAAACCCTCGAACTCGACAAAGACTTCATCAGCGCCTATCATCAGTTGGCCAAATGCGAAATGCGCAAAGGTCGGTTTGAACAGGCCATTGCTCTCCTCGAACGGGTCATCCGGGCCAAGCCCAAACAGATACCGCCTCGCCTCGATCTCGGCCATGCCTTGCTGCAAACAGGTCGGACAAAAGAGGCACGGCGTATCTTTCAAGAGGTCTCGAATGTAGAACCGGCCAACAGCCGGGCTCTGCTGGGTCTCGCCGAAACGGCCTTTCAGGAAGGAAGCTGGAAGGAAGCCATGGAGCTTGCGGGGCAATCCCAGGCCATCAGCGGTCCGAATTTTACCGCGTTATACCTGCGCGGACGGGCGGCCCGGCTTGCGGGCGACCTGGTCACGGCCCAACAATGTCTGGACGACGCTGACAAACTCCTGGGGCAATCCATCGAACTTACTCCCGATCAACCCGAAGGCTATTTTCTGCGTGGGGAGGTGCATTTTGCCAAGGAGCATTACGCGGCGGCCCTTGACCATTTTCGGTCATCCTATGAACGAGCCAGCGAGGGACGGGTGTATACTGCCTATGGCATGCCGTTTCGAAAACTCGACCTGTTGATCAAACAGGGGCTTTGTCTTCAACGGCTTGATCGCCGCGCCCAGGCTCGGGAAATCGGCGAGCTTGTTTTGGAAAAAGATCCGGACAACAAGCTTGGGAAAGCGCTGAAGGAATTGGACTAATCTGGTGACATGACAGACGTCAATCTGCAACTGGTGCGTGAATGTTTTGAGCTCAATGTGTTTCGGGTGCTCACCAATTGGCAACAGGAACCGTGGCGCAACCATGCCGTCGAGCGAAGCCCCCAGTTGTTTGTTGAAAACACCGCTGAGACATCTCCGCGTGAGCTTCCCTTTCAACTCAACGCCCACGATATCGCCTACATTGACCGCGCCGTGGTGCATGTTCGCGCCTGGCATGCAGACCGATTCTATCCATCTGTGATCGAGTCCAGTCCTGTGCTGTCCAGATTCGAAGCAAGTGAAGCGGCCACCATCGCGCAGCATGTGTTTGACGGCAGACCCTATAAGACATTGCTTGTGCTCTCGGAGCTTCCTGTCTCGCGCGATCAACGCAGCAGGTCATTGGGCCTATTGTCGGAAGCGGGGGTGGACCATATCATCGAATTTCGTTATGTGCTTCAGGATATCCTCGAGCGCGTGAGCGTCAACTGCAACTATACCGCCTCACCCACGCTTCAGACCCTGCGATTGCTTAAACGATATAAACTCGTTCGAAACCAGCAACTCGAATTCGCTTTTCGAATTGATCCGCCGGCCCCCCCGACGCCGCCTGTGGTCGATTCGCAGGAAATTCCATCGGATGAGGCCGACGAGTAATGCAGAACGTAGTCATCATCTATCGATGTGACCTATTATGGAGGGCCTAACGCCATGTATCAGAACACGCCGGACCACAGTGGCTTCAGCATCGACTGGGGAGGCCTTTTCGGCAGCTTTTGGGATAACACGCTCCGGTTCTTCGAAGAACTGGGGAACCTTGTGGGATATCTGTTTGGTATGGTCACGAGCATTTTCTAGTCGTTGAATCAAGGACGTTGAAACCAACGCCAATGGGTATTCGGCCTGGGGATAAGGTGTCGTCCAAACAGGATGCAGCGTGCCATGGAACTTTTTACCCGCCGATCGCATTTACAACCAATGTACCTTTCCACACTATGAAGGAGAACCCATTCCATGTTGATCTGTACAGGAATTACGCTGCTGGCCACTCTGGGCGCTGTTGGAGATGCCAATCTGCCTGGGATCATTCTCGACACGGATTTCCGGTCCGAC
>PWNM01000420.1 GCA_003557825.1 Candidatus Hydrogenedentota bacterium
ACACTGTCCGTAATACATATGGCGGAGCCCATTGTACCGCCCCCTCTTTGATGGATGGCTTTGATGCGGACCCCGAGGAGTTCATCCTGCGGTCCCACCACGAGTCGGACTGGGGCGTTGCTCCACAGGTCCTTTTCCGTGAGGGGCAACCCGCAACAGTGATGAAGTTCATCTCGCCGGACACATATATGATCGCCACCGGTACCATTTTGCATAACATCGATACGCAGCCGGACGATGGCGTAGGCGGATGTCGGACGGCGTTCGAGATGCGTATGGATGATGTTAAGGATGTCCGCGACATCCGGGGCCACCATAATGTGTTGATCTATGGAGACCATCTACATGCCTATCGCGCATGGGCGAAGCTGACGGGTGTGACTATCGAGCATATCACGGGCGGCTCGCTTGTCTAGCTTTTGATCCCGGGGTAACGGCTCAACGGCCTTTCCCCCGGGCCTATACCGATTCAGTACATAATGCAGATACGCTCCAGTTGGGCCTTGCCCAAACCGCATGATTACCAAATACAGGGCGAGGCGACTGGAGCAGTTTTCATTGAGCACGGGACTCCAAAGACAGGAAACGAATCATGAGCAAGTTATGGTACGACAAACCGGCCACGCATTGGGAAGCGGCCCTACCCATTGGAAATGGCAGACTAGGGGCCATGGTCTTTGGCGGAACACGAGAAGAACGACTTCAGCTCAATGAAGACACCCTATGGTCCGGCGAACCCAAGGACTGCAATAATCCGGATGCCGCAACATGGATCCCCAAGGTTCGCGAGGCCCTTTTCGCGGGTGATTATCTCAAGGCCGACGAGCTTTCCAAGAACATGCAAGGGCCATTTAACCAATCCTATCAACCCCTTGGCGACCTATCGCTTACCTTCGAACTGAATGACGCTATAGAGGATTATCACCGGGAACTTGACCTGGAAAGTGGCATTGCGTTGACCCGTTTCCGATCGATGGGGTCCATGTACGAGCGCCGCGTATTCGCCAGCGTACCCGATGATGTAATCGTGGTCGCACTGGAGGCCGATACATCCGGGCATCTTTCCCTTACAGCCCGGCTACACAGTAAACTGCGCCATTCAGTCCTGGCCGAGGACGATACGACCTTGGTTCTGCGCGGCCAAGCCCCGTTTCATGTCGATCCTAGCTATCACGGTCCTGATCCCGGATATGTCTACGACGATGAAAAAGGGATGCGGTTTTCGCTCTTTCTGCGGGCCATTGTTCAGGGCGGATCGATATTCCAGGGCGAAGAGGGAACGCTGCGAATTTCTGAAGCCGATAGGGTACTGTTGATTCTATCCGCAGATACCAGCTTCAACGGATTCGACCGGTCTCCCAGTGCGGATGGCGTTGATCCCGATACCGAAGCACGGACCCGTCTCGAAGCAGCCGCAGCAAAAGGCCTGGAAAAGCTTAATGCATCCCACCTCGCCGATCACCAATCCCTGTTCCGCCGGGTTTCTATGGATTTGGGGCCGTCCCATGATTCTGAACCGACCGACCGGCGCGTTCAGGCTTATGCCGACGGAGCCGCCGATCCCGGTCTGGCGGCCTTGGTTTTTCAATACGGCCGGTACCTCCTTATGGCGAGTTCGCGACCGGGTACTCAGCCCGCCAATTTGCAGGGCATCTGGAACGACCACATCCGTCCGCCTTGGTCGTCCAACTGGACCATGAATATCAACAGTGAAATGAATTACTGGCCCGCTGAGTCCACCCATCTTTCCGAATGCCATGAGCCCATGCTTCGTTTTCTGTCCGAACTTGCGATCAACGGACGCGAAACAGCACGCGTTAATTATGGCCTACCAGGATGGGTCGCCCATCACAACGCGGATCTCTGGCGGCAATCGGCTCCAGCAGGCAATTACGGCCAAGGCGCGCCCACATGGGCTTGTTTCAATATGAGCCCGGCGTGGCATTGCATGGACCTATGGGAGCGCTATGCCTTTGGCGGAGACACGGCCTATCTACGGGACTGCGCCTATCCGTTGATGAAAGAGGCAGCCGAGTTTTGCCTGGCCTGGCTGGTTCCCGATGACCAAGGATATCTCGTCACCGCTCCGTCTACGTCGACGGAGAACACGTTTATCACTCCCGATGGGCAACCGGCGCAACTGAGCATCGCCTCGACGCAGGACATGGCGTTGATACGTGACCTATTCAGCCACACCATTGAAGCAGCGCAGATTCTCGATTGGGACCATGGGTTCTGCGAGGAGCTGATAGCGGCTCGTGCTCGCCTTCTCCCGTGGCGCATTGGGAAACGGGGACAATTGCAGGAATGGTCCATCGATTTCGACGAGGCCGAACCGCACCATCGCCATCTCTCCCACCTCATTGGCCTCTATCCGAGCAACCAGATTACGCCTGAGGAGACGCCTGATTTGGCCCAGGCAGCGCGGCGTTCTCTCGACTTACGCGGGGATGACAGCACCGGCTGGTCCATGGCGTGGAAGGTCAATCTTTGGGCCCGACTCAAGGATGGAAACCGAGCTCACAAAATGCTCGATTACCTTCTTCGGCTCGTGGAACAAAGGGGAACCCAATTTACGGGCGGGGGTGTGTATGCCAACCTGTTCGACGCCCATCCTCCCTTTCAGATTGACGGCAACTTTGGCGTTACGTCAGGCATCGCTGAAATGCTGCTCCAATCCCATCGCCGTACGCCGGAAGGCGGATATATTATCGACCTCTTACCGGCCCTGCCCGATGCTTGGCCGGAGGGGTATGTTAAGGGGCTGCGCGCACGAGGCGGTCTAACCGTCGACCTTTGCTGGAAAGATGGCGTTCTGGAGGAATCCGCCATCACCGCAGGCCGAACCACTCGTACGCAGGTCACTTATGGCAACGCGACCTGTTCCCTTGACTTTAACGAGGGCCAGACCGTTCGACTAAAGGGCAGAAATCACCCGCCTGAGTTGTTAGAAGCATAGGCCCAGTGATAGGCTTATCGTCTGCAACACATCACAATGGAGGAGCATTCATGCCCGCATACGGACCCCAATTGCCCGCAGCGATGAACGCCGTGGTGATCCATGGCCCAGAAGATTACCGATGGGAAGAACGTCCTACCCCCCAAGCTGGACCAGGGGAAGTGATCATCAAAGTCGACCACGCCGGGGTCTGCGCAAGCGATATGAAATGCTATTTCGGCGCCCATCATTTTTGGGGCGATGAGAAGGGTCCCGGCTTTTGCCAACCCCCAATCGTCACCGGACACGAGTTTGCCGGCGAGGTGGTTCAGCTTGGCGAGGGCGCAGCCGAAACGTATGGCCTGGACATCGGGGATATGGCCGTATCGGAACAAATCATCCCCTGCGGTGAATGCCGCTATTGCACCACCGGTAAATACTGGCTATGCCGAAAACATGACATCTATGGTTTCCGCCAGGATACGCCGGGCGCGTGGGCTGAGTACATGAAATTCCCCGCTCGGGCCCGTAATTACAAGCTTCCCGCGGACATGTCCCGAGCAAAGGCGGCCGCCGTTGAACCGTTGGCCTGTTCGATCCATGCGGTGCAACGGGCCAATATACAGTTGGGCGATGTGGTTGTCGTGGCAGGCGTCGGCGCTATCGGCTTGGGCATGGTAGCCGTAGCGCGTATGGCAGGCCCATCTACCCTTATTGCCATCGATCCCAAGGCATACCGCTTGGAGGCCGCGAAAAAACTGGGCGCAGACCTGACCATGAATCCATCCGAGGAGGATGTGGTCGGTCGTGTGCTGGAGCTCACGGACGGGTATGGCTGCGACGTCTACATCGACGCTACGGGCTATCCCGAGTCGGTCTTACCCGGCTTGCAGATGCTCCGTAAACTTGGAACCTTCGTCGAATATGGCGTCTTTCTTGAACCCGCGACTATCGACTGGACGCTTATCGGCGACAAGAAAGAGCTGAATGTACTGGGCGCGCATCTGGCCCCATACACATTCCCGCTGGCCATCGACTACATCGCATCCGGCAAAGTGGATACGTCCATCATGGTGACCCATGAACTCCCGCTTCACGAGTATGACAACGCCCTCGGCATGGTTCGTGAAGCCAAGGAGTCCATCAAAGTCCTGCTAAAACCGTAAGGTAGCCCGGCATCATCCCGTGAAGTATAGATAGATGCTCAGGATAACGAGCAGCACGACAACGGTATGCACGACATCCCACTTGTTCCAGCTTGCGCGGATTTCCGCTTTGCCATCTGCGGTGGTACTTGCGTAGGTTAGATTTTCAATCTGCGCCGCATCCGGCTCTTTCGTGGCGAAGCTCACACCGATCAACAGCGCACAGCTGAACAGGAAAAGATACACGGCAAACAGCAGGAAGTTAATATTGCCGTATGCAATTATGATAGTTTGTATGAAAGACGCCTGCTCAAGGGCTTCCGGCGAAAACGTCCCACCGTAGATCTGGCTGCCCAGTTTGAGTAACCCCAAGAAGAACCCAAGCGCCAAAGTAGCTACGGCTCCAACCCCGTTGATGCGTTTCCAGAAGACTCCCAGGAAAAACACGGCTGTGATGGGCGGCGCAAGATAGGCTTGGACACTTTGCAGATATTCGTAGAGCGCGCCGGACACGAGCTGCATGGCGGGAATCCACATAAGTCCCAAGACAACCACGACGGTCGTAGCGACTCGCCCCACAGTGACCAGCTCGCGCTCGGGCGCATCCGGTTTCACCTTGCAGTAGATATCTACGGTAAACAAGGACGAACACGAGTTGAACAACGATGAAAGCGAACTCATCAATGCCGCAAAAAGGCCGCCCACAACCAGTCCGCGTAAACCAACGGGGAGCAGCTGACTCACCATCGCAGGAAACGCATGATCCGGGTCGTCCATTACCAGCATGTTCTTCTGTACCAGCGCATAGGCAATCATTCCGGGAACAATGAACAGGAACACCGGCGTGATCTTGAGATAGGCTCCGAACATTGTACCTCGTCGGGCGATGGTGAGGTTACGAGCAGCAAGGGTACGTTGGACAATATACTGGTCGGTAGTCCAATACCAGAGCCCCACAATCGGCGCGGCAAACAACATGCCTGCCCAGGGGAAATCGGGATCACTCATGGGCCGCCACAGGTTGAAGCGTTGGCTGCCGCTTATCTCCCGAAGCTCTGCCCAGCCGCCCAGGTGGTACAGCCCCAACGCCGTGATACTCAAAGACCCCAGCAACAGCACAACGGTCTGGACAGCGTCCGTGTACACCACCGCTCGTAAGCCGCCGATGCAGGTATAAATGCCTGTTATAACCACGATGCTGAATGCGCCGATCCAGAAGCTGTTTAACCCGGCAAACTGCAGCTCAGGCAACAAGGTTTGCACGACCGTACCGCCGGCATAGACGGTAACGCTGACTTTCGTAAACACATAGGCAATCAGACTGACGAGGGACAATATCCATCGCGCCGTGGGATTGTACCGTCGTTCAAGAAACTCGGGCATCGTGAACACGCCTGAACGGTAATAAAACGGCACAAGCACCCAACCTAGTACGAGGAGGCACCAGGCATGGAGTTCGTAGTGGGCCATGGCCACGCCGTCTTTGGCGCCTGACCCGGCAAGACCGACCAGATGTTCGGAGCCGATGTTGGACGCGAAGAGCGACGCGCCAATAACAAACCACCCTACATTACGCCCCGCAAGAAAGTAGTCGGCCGAAGTCTCCTGTTTCCGAGACGACCGCCACACCACAAACGCCAACACCGCGAAGTACATCGCGATGATTAACCAGTCCCATCCTGCCATGATTACGCCTCCCCATCGTAGTTCCGGTCTGGATTGTTGGTACCGAAGCCGAACCGTAGGACACCCCGAACACACTCCGGTCCGGGAAGTTTAGCATAGATGCGTCCATAGTAAAAAAATGAATGACGATGGTTAGGATGGGGGCAGCAAAGCATGTTGTTTCGCGTGTGCTTTAGCTCGCCCCTAGAGCAGATCGCAGGCCTTCGGTGGCATCCAGTGTTCGTCTTTACCGTCCCATTTTACATTGCATCCGATGGGATTGGTCATGGGAACACTCACCGGCTTTCCCGATAAATGCTTCTTAGAGCGCCCGTTCAAGGTCGTTAACCGAGCTTTTCTCGGCCTCGCGAGGATTGTCAACGCCTCGGCCCGTATAAACCAGTTTTCGGTCGGCATCGAACACATAAAAATGAGGTGTTCGAAGCGCCCCATAGGCTCACACCACCTCTTGACTCTCGTCACGAGCATACACCCATGGAAACTGACGCGTGTGCATCCGCTCCACTATGTGATCGAAGCTATCGGTGGCGTAGGTCTTTTCACTGTTCGAATTGATGCCGATGAAATGGACTTGCCGGTCCTTGAATCGTTCCCAGGTTTTCCGAGTCACTTCATCCGACCCGGTCACAAAGGGACAATGATTTCAGGTGAAAAAGACCTCCAGTACCTTAGCGTCGGAGAAATCCGCCAGACTGTATGTTCGGCCATCCGTAGCAGGCAGATTAAAATCCGGAGCCTTGGATCAATATCCAGTGTAAAAGCCATTGTTATTCCTCCCGTGTAAGTATCGAAATTGTTAACCAAATCACAAACGGCATGATGGACAACGTATGCCCTGAGCCGGAGTTGTTTTAGCTGCTGTAATCTGTACAATGAGTCCTCGTAGATACTTTACATTAGAAAGCATTGAGGAGATACGCATCATGACGCGCGCCATAGTACCGCTTTTATCGTTTGCTTTGCCATTATATTTGGGGGTTCCAGCAATAGCCGATGCCAAGGATACGGTCGTCTACGCCCGGGATTACGGATTAGTTGGTGATGGCGTCACCGATGAC
>PWNM01000007.1 GCA_003557825.1 Candidatus Hydrogenedentota bacterium
CCGCCGATTGGCCACCCGAACGTAGCGACCAATACATCGCCTGGTCCGCAAAGGTCATCGGGCCGATCCAGCAGCAAAACCCGCAATGGCAAGGCAACCCCGGCCTTGAGTCGGCCTGCGCCCAGCTGCTGAAGAAAGCCAGGTGAGGAACCCGCTCAATGAGCCCATGGTCCCCGGAAACGACGACTTCAGTCGTTCGCGAGCGCCTTTCCGCTGATGTTTTCCAGTGAAGGAGTCTGTGCCTTCTGTGTCTTCCGTTGACTCCTTAGGGCAGCGCTGCGGAGCGAGGCGGCGATTTTTCGCGGAGGTCCGTGGGCTCGTGGACGATGCACTTCTCGCCGAGGCTGAGAATCCACCACTGCTGTTGCCAGGTGTTGGGCACGGTGGCGCGGAGGACGTAGCGCTCGCCTACCCGTTCGATGCGCTGGTCCCTGGCGAGCGGGGTCTCGGTGAGGTAGGCGGCGAGATCGTCCGCTAGGGTGGCGACGAGGGTGACCGGTTGCGCCTTGCCGAAGCCCATGGCTCCGGATTCGGCGTAGCGGTCTAGCCCGGAAGCCCATTCTAGTTGCTACCAACCATCGTCACACCCCTACAGGCGGGACAGCGTCTTTCGCCTCGTCAATCGGGCCTCCGGCCGCATCGTCGGCTCCGCGTGTTCAGCGCTGGCTCTACGATCGGGCCGCGCCACTCCAAATACATCGGTGGTTGAGAACGACAGTTCCCGGTGCAAACTTCCCCGGGTCGGCGCAAGCTCCGATGCCACGTAGAGCCAGGGATCAGCTGTCCGCCATTCGGGTTGACCGACCTCCAAAGTGCCCAGGGCGCTAAAGTTTTCACCCGGGTAATTGGTTCCTCCCGCTCGAACGAAAGCCTCAAATCGTAGCAAAGCCAACCTCAGCGTCCGTTGAACTCATCAAGGATTTCATTAAAGGACTTCGCCCCCCGATACTTTATGATTGTGGAATGGCGACCGTCCAGAACGACTGGAGCATCCAGCCCGAACGCAGACAAGTCATACTCCTTGGAACCGTCGCCCCAATTGAACACGCCGAGAAAGATCGCGCGGTCATCACTGGCGAGGATCAGCTCAAAGGCATCGCTGTCATGGGCACCCCGCTTCCACAGGTCCACGGGCACGGAGATATCCATGGCAGGCCATTCGAGGACCTTGCGGAACATCTCCGTGCGCTCGGGCCGAAGGATCATGAGGTTGTCGCTGTTGAGGCGGATGTTTCCGTAGAGCTTGTTATAGTCGGCCCACATTTGCGCCTCATTCAAGGTCTTGGTGCCACCGTGCTTGTGGGGTTCCTGGCGAACGGTCTCATCTTCATCGGCGGCTTCCCGAAAGACGAGGTAATCCGCATCCCCTCTCCAGACCTTGCCATCCAGATAGTAGCTGCTGGAATTTTCAAAGGCCCGCTTGATGAAGGTTTCATAACGGGGATGGATGTCGCCCCCGGTACGCATGCCGTCGACGAAGCCGATGGTGGGTCCGAAGACAGCGGAGCAACCGAGGAAATAGTGCTCTCCAATCGCCTCACGCATGGCTTGCATACCGAGGCGGAAACGTTCGACACCCGTAATGGTGGGGTCGTATTGGCGTATGGATTCTACACTCGGATTGGCGCGCTTGATTTCCGAGTTCAAGCCATAGCGCATAAAGTCCACTTTGAAATAAGTGATGCCCCACTCCTTCATCGCTTCGATGCACTCCTGGATGTAGGCGCGCGCGCCGGGGTGCGAGTAATCGAAGTAGATCGTGCGCATGATCACGTCGGGAGTGCGGCGCGTGTGGTAGATGATGTTGCCGTCCTGATCATGGAGGAAGTATTCGGGGTGCTTTCGGTAGATTTCCGAGGTGAGGTCGGCGCGGAACCCATCGAAGTGAAGACCGGCGATTCTGCCCGTGGCGCGAATTTGATCCACAAGGGGTTTCATGCCGCCTTCAAAATAGGGCCTCACGCTCATGTAGTCCCCGCGGGCGGTCCACCAACCGCCGTCCATTTGAATCAGATTGGCCTGCGGGTAGAGCGTTTCCAAGGCGGCCATATTGCCAAGAACATGCTCCGGGCGGAAAAGCCGTGAATAGTAATCCCAGGTGGCCCAGCCGGTGAACTCCTCTTGACTGACGCTGCGAATACGGTTTTCGCGGGCGATGGCGCGACCAAACTGATCCAATGTATCATGCCAGTCGGCCGTCTCGGCAAAAACCAGGGCCTCGAAAAAGACGGTCTCCCCGGGCTGAACGTGCTTCCCCTCGGCATTGGCCTGAATACGGAAGCCGTTCTCGTTCGCTGAAATGATGGGCATGAAAACACGCCAACTGAGGGTACCGGCAAAGAGGTAGTTGGCGTTGCTCCTGCGTACCATTGCGAACATGTGGCTGGATCTCTGGTTGCCCTCGTCGCTCACGGTTTCCCTATGCACGCCGTCTCCCATCGCGCTGGCACCATAGATGACGGATGTCTCCGGATCGAGTCCGTGTGCGAAGGGCACATGGATATCAATGCTCTGCAGCACAATGGGCTCCTCACCCGGATTGCTGAAGCGGACCTCCAGGCGTTGAAACGTATCCACTCTTGGGATACGCAGGTGCTTGACCTCGACCGGTTGAGATGACTCCACCGAGATTTCGATAGCATCCCAGTGGATGCTTTGAACGGCAGCCCCTTGTAGGGGCAGCAAAAGGATGCCGATGAGCAGAGAGGCTCTACATAGAATTGATTTAGGCGGATTCATTTTTGGTTTTTGGGAATAGGGTTTCATACGGTGACTGGGGTGATCAAGAACTCGGTGGGTCACAATAAGACATACCCCCACGGGCCATTTTCAAAGAATGCGGATTCCGGCTGGTCCAATCACCGTCCTCATCAGGGATCTCACCGGGCTCCACCAAGTAAACGGAGGGGTCATTGGGATCCGGTTTATCCTTGATAAAGGGTTTGGCGAAAACCGTTACCGTGTGAATCGCGTTTTCGTTGGTGAAAGGAAATGCGCTCGCTCCCCACCCGGGCACCTGGGACCGAGGTGCCAGATTCTCATCCATTTGCCCGTCGATATCCACCGCAAAGAGCGTCGGCTGATCAATGATGACATAGGCCTTCCCATCTTCCACCCGCCACGAGCGAACTTTACGACGTGGGTGAGGCGTGGCGGTATGGATATCTATCGGCTCACCCGTGTCTGGGTCCAGTCGGGTAATTTCCACCTCGACGAACACGCCCTCCCCCATCTCAAAATTACAGTAAGTCTGGCTCCAACCACCGATAAACTCGCTGTAATAGGCAGAGGCATCATTTTCCGGGTTGCTCTCGGGGCACTTGGTAAACCAGGCAAAGGGCTCCGCCCACTCTCCCGACTCGACCTGCCGCACCCGAAACCGGTAGTGCGGCGAGGGATCGAGGCTCGGCACCGGCGGGTAGACCGATAGTTCGTAGGGACCTCCGGCGTCACTCGCGGAAGCCTTCCCGGATGCCAACAAAGCGATCCCGAAAATGGACAGACCGCACAGGGTAAGTGCAGTTCTTAAAAGACAGGGTTTTGGGAAACGGAACATAAAGGGTAAGGGGGAGGGTTAGGAGGGGGCGAGGATACTACCGCATGGAGAGGGATTCAGGTAGGTTTTTTGGCTCAATTTCTAACAGAGATAACCCATTCAACCTCCCGCGTTGTGTTTTGCTGCCCACCGCCATGTGCGGCACGGCGGGCAGCGGGACCGCGTAGACGAGGAGCGCCCACCCTTCAGCGGAAATGCCCGTTGGTATTTTTAGCCCATTCCTCAATAAATCCAGACCAAGGCGTGGCCGCGTTGCATCCTCAGCCACAGTCCGATCGCGGCCTCTTCCGAGACGATCGAAAGGGCCTGATCGGCTTTGCAAAGGTCTCCGCGACGCCCTTTCACGACAGACTCCAGCCGGAGAATAGAGGCGATTCGGCTGTTTGGCTGAATTATAATATTACTTGAATCAATAATCCTACTCGTTCGGTGTCGATTTAAGCGAAACTAGCGGCTTAGACCAGCCTTCCGCTGTGCCCCCATTAAACTTCCATGTGTTGGATTAACTGGAGTCCGGCGCATCAAACCCTTCCCTATGACTGCCCCCAGCTTCCTTCTAGTCATTACCGATTCACAAGCCGCCCGCATGGTCGGCGCGTATTCCGGTCAAGATCTCCGCACGCACACCCTCGACCGCCTGAGCGCGGAGGGGACCCGCTTTGGACGGGCGTATTGCCCCGCGCCAATTTGCGCGCCCTGCCGCGCAGCGGTGTTTTCGGGGATTCACTCCCACACATCGGGGCCCTGGACCAATAACATTGCTCTCGGAGAAAACATACCGCACATGGGCCAGCGCTTCCGCGACCTCGGATACGACACACCCTACATGGGTAAGTGGCACCTCGACGGGCACGATTATTTCGGCACCGGCGTCTGCCCCGACGGCTGGGATCCCCGCTACTGGTTCGAGGCGAAAAACTATCTCGATGAGCTCACGCCGGAACAGATTCAACTGTGGCGCAATCGATTGAATACCATCGAAGACCTCAAACGGGAGAAGATCGATGCCTCCTTTACCTGGGCCAACCGCATCAGCAACCGGGCGATTGACTTCCTCCAGAATGGCCGGAGTGAAAAGCCATTTGTGATGGTTTTGAGCTACGATGAGCCACATCATCCGTGGACCTGCCCACCGGAATACGCGGAGGCCTTCAAGGACTTTGAATACGATCTCGGGCCATCCGCTTTTGATACGCTGGAAGGAAAGCCATCCATTCAGCGGGAGTGGGCGGCGGCCATGAGCCACCCGGCGAAAAACGGCAAGGTCAACGCTCCCCTCGTCTTTGGTTGCAAGGCGTATGTCGACTACGAAATCGGTCGGGTGATTGAGGCGATGGACCAGCAGGGACTGGACAATGTCTGGGTCATCTATGCCTCCGACCACGGGGAGATGATGGGGGCGCACAACTTGTCCCTCAAGGGCTGCGCCGGTTACGAGGAGATCACCCATGTGCCCTTTATTTTCCGTCCGCCCAAGAAGGAACGCATCGCTCCCGCCGTGAACGACACCTTGGTCGGCCTCGTGGACATCCTGCCGACGATGTTGGACTTGGCCGGGGCGGAAGCGCCGCCGATCATGCACGGCAACAGCCTCAAACCGCAACTCATGGAAGGTGTGGTGGATACGGAGCGTGCGACCTTCACCGAGTTCAATCGCTACGAAATCGAGCACGACAGCTTCGGTGGTTTCAAGCCCATGCGCATGGTCGTCAAAGGCTCCCGCAAGCTGCTCATCCACCTGTTGAGCACGGATGAATTGTATGATCTGGATAACGATCCCGGTGAGCTTATCAACCGCATCGATGATCCGGAATACACGGACGTGCGGGAACAACTGCACAAGGAGTTGCTCGATTGGATGGACCGTTGCCGTGACCCCTTTCGCGGGCCCGAATGGGAACGCCGCCCGTGGAAAGTAAATCCCCAAAGCGAGTGGATGGGGCTGTTTCGGCCTCGACCGGCGGATGGCTATGCCCCGGTGGTAAGAGATTACGATACCGGCATGCCGACCAAAGGTATCAAACGTGAGAAGAAAACAACCCCTAGCTCCCAAGGAGACTCGAAGTGATCGCTGCTATCACCTTTTTCCTCTTCACCTTTATGGTGGCCTTTGTCTCCTGGCGCTACACGCGAACGGAAGACCAAGGCAGCGCCTCCGGCTACTTCCTTGCGGGCAAAAGCCTGCCTTGGTTTGTCGTCACCGGTTCATTGATGCTCACCAATTTGTCCACCGAGCAACTGGTTGGCCTGAATGGAGGGGCCTATCTATTCGGCGCGGTCGTGATGGCATGGGAGGTCGTGGCGGCAGCGGCTTTGATCCTGATGGCTTTGTATTTCCTGCCCCGATACTGGGCCGGGAGCATTTCCACCATTCCACAGTTCCTTGAAAGCCGCTTCGATTCAAACACGCGGCGGTTTGCCAGTTTCATCTTCCTGATGTCGCTGGTTGTCAACTTCCTCCCTTTCGTCCTCTATTCCGGCTCCATCGCGCTCAACGGGCTCTTCGATTTGCCCAGTTATCTAGGCGTCAGCCCTGAGGCGTCCATCCAGATCATGGTCTGGTTCATCGGCATCGTCGGGGCCGCCTATGCGATTTTCGGCGGCCTCAAAGCGGTCGCGGTGTCCGACAGTATCAATGGCGTGGGTCTGTTTGTCGGTGGTTTGATGATCCCCTTCCTGGGATTGATGGCCCTGGGAGACGGCAACTTCATGGCCGGCTGCTCCCGCCTGCTGGAATTCCAGCGGCCGCAACTCAATCCGGTGGGGGCAAGCGACTCCCCCATCCCGCTGGGGACCTTGTTTACCGGGCTTCTCCTCGTGAACATTTTCTACTGGTGCACGAACCAGGCCATCGTCCAACGCGTCTTCGGTGCGAAGTCGCTCGCGGAAGCCCAGAAAGGGGTATTGGGCGCGGCCTTCCTCAAGTTGCTTGGTCCCCTCTATCTGGTCCTGCCGGGGATTATCGCGCTGGAGCTCTTGGGGCCGGAGCTCGCCACGGGCGACCTCGCTTATCCAATGCTCGTGCAAGCGGTTCTGCCGGCCTACCTTGTTGGCTTCTTCGCCGCCGTGATTTTCGGGGCCATCATGAGCTCCTTCAACAGTGCCTTGCACAGCTCCGCGACCTTGTTCGGCCTCGATATCTTCAAGGCGATCTTCAAGAAGGATGCCACGGAGCGGCAGACGGTTGTCGCCGGCAAGGTTTTCGCCACGGGACTGGCGCTCGCGGCCATTATGGTCGCTCCCTATATCGCCAACGCCCCCGACGGCCTCTATGATCTCATGAAGC
This sequence comes from Candidatus Hydrogenedentota bacterium, assembly GCA_003557825.1. Classification (GTDB taxonomy): domain Bacteria; phylum Hydrogenedentota; class Hydrogenedentia; order Hydrogenedentales; family SLHB01; genus PWNM01. Next base: position 6,843 of record PWNM01000007.1, read on the forward strand.
GGATCAACGCGATCTTCAACATCCCGATCCTCTCCATTATCGTCATGGCCATCGCCTGGCCGCGGACCCCCGCTTGGGCGGCGAAGACAGCCCTCTTCGCCGGGATGATCATTTACCTGACCTTTGCCTATGGGATGAACCAAACCCTCTTCGGGTGGAGCATTCACTGGCTGCACTTTGCCGGATTGAACTTCCTCTTCCTCTGCAGCTTCATGTTCTGGGCCGGATTTAAGTATCCCTCCCACCCGGAAATCCCACCCGTGCTTGGCGGCAAGACCAAGGGCGAGACCGACAGCGAACAAAACGTCGGCTGGTCCAAGGCTATTACCGCCTCGGTCATTATCATGATCCTGGTCGTTGGCCTCTACGTTTCCATGTCCTTCTTCTGATCGACGCGCTGGCCTGAGATATAAAAACCCCTCAAGATATGAAATCGACTCCTTCCCTCTTAACAACGCTCGCCTTGGGCACCGGCCTCTTCGCCCAGGCGTTTGCCATCACTACCTGCAGCTCGGATTTCGAGTTCTGGGTCCGAATGGAACTGGCCTCCGGCAAGCAAACGATCGTCCTGCCTGAGGGCACGCACCATGCCTTTGCGACCAACGGCTCCCAGCGTAAACTGCGGCTCTCCAACAACAACGACGGCTGAAGCAAATACTCTTCGACCTGTCCGGGCGCGACGGGTTGGTCATCGACGGCAATGGGGCGGAAATCATACATTGAGGGATGGAAAGTTGTCCCCCGCCCGGATTCCGGGCGCTGGTATTCGGCCCACCATGATGTGGCTCACTTCGTGGAGTGCCGTGGCAAAATCCGCATCCTCAACAATCGCTTCGAGCTTCAAGGTGACGATGATGTCAACATTCACGGTGTCTTCCGCCCCGTGACGCGCAGAATGAACCCAAGGTCCATCATGACGGGCTTGAACCATTTCCAGCAAATGGGCGTCGATACGCTGCATCTAGGAGACACGATCGGGTTTCACGACGCGGATACGCTTGAGCTGCTTGGCGTGGGCACGCTGGCAAACTTCGTGTGGCGCGACACCGCACAACAGATGATCCTCACATTCGAAGACGTTTTGCCGGAAAACACTGGGCCGGGTGAGGATCCACGACAACTACTTCAACGCGAAGGGAACCGGGATACTCATCCGCACCGAGGCGGATAGTTGGTTTGAGTCAGGCGGGGTCGAGGATGTTGAGATTTTCAACAATGTTTTCGATCAAAACAACACGGGCGGCTTCTCCTTGGCGACCATTGAGGTCCGCTCTACGATCAATGATTCCTCCAGCGAGATCCCCATCCACAGGAACATCCGCATTCACAACAACAAGTTCGTTCAGATCTTCAAACCGCTCATGATCCTCGAACGCGTGGACAACATTGAATTCTACGACAACGAGATCGTCCAGGGAACCGACTACCCCATGTGGTGGCGAGGACAGACCGAACCTCCGAACGTGATCGTGGGCCCGGCGTCACGAAGGGCCGTTTTCAGAAACTGGATTAAAGGCAAGCAAAAGACCGTCATGAAAAGCCGTGGGGATCCCCCTTCTCCTTGCCGTCCCCCGAAATGGGGGCGAGCAAAGAGCGTATGGGTGATTTCTCTGCTGCGCTGGTGAGAGCCAACTTCTGCTCCCCGCCGGAGACCGTCTTTCAGCTCCCTCCCCTCCGAATTTTGTCGCTTCTGAGGCTGGTGACGGCGTCCGTGAGCTTCATTTATTGTTCTTTTCTTCTTTTCCGAATGCTCATCAGCCTCCGCCCTTATCTCTGGATGTCGGGGACATGCGCCGCAAAGAGATGCCATTGCGTCGATCCAGGCTCGCTTGGGCGAATTGTGCGAACGGCTGAACCTAAACTCCTACCCCCCTGCGCTTACCCCTGTTATGTTCAAAATACTCCTTTTTTGACGACCCCACCCGTAGCTTTTTCGCTGGAAGACAGGGCCCCGGCAAGGCAGCATCCACACCACATGAAAAATGCTCCCGTTTTCCTCATTCTTCTTGTCGCGCTCACCCCGCTCCGGGCGACGGATGGCCTAAATGCCCAGGCCTCCTTGAGCGAGGAATGGCGCTGGTCTGAACTGAGCTCCCTCAATCGTTACGACATTATTAGAGGGACAAACGGAAACAACGGAACCGTTTGGTTTGCCCACTACAACGGCATTCTGTCCTACAACGGATTGGACATCATCGATTATCCGATTCCAGGGCTTTACCAACTGGACGTCAAAGACCTTTTTGCCACCTCCAACGGTCGCCTGATCCTTACCAACCACGGCTCATATCTGGTCTGGGAAGACGGTGACTATGAGATCTTCGAGTTGCCAAGCCAAGAGATCGGGATCCGCAACGGCATCATCGAAGGTGCGGATGGCCAGGTTTTGATAGCATCCAGTGATGGCATTTACGAACTCACTTCCGCCGGATTGATCGGCATTGAAGCTGCGGTGACCGACATCTCATCGATCACCTTGGATTCAGAAGGCCGATTGTGGATCGGCCAGAGGGGAGATAATCCTATCCGGGTCTTCGATCTCGACATCGTTGGAGAGAACCGAATCGCGGTCCTGAGCCATGAGTTCCCAGGAGAGGGGACGGGCCGACTCGGCCCCTGGCTCTTCCTCGACTCCCATGGCATCGTCTATTCCGTAACTTCCGGTAAAGACCTCCACATGCGCTATTTTGATGATTATGTCCCCAGGACAGCCTTCGAGGTTGAGCAGGATTACGCCTTCATTAGTCAATCCATGGAAATCATCGAGTCGGCACAGGGTGACCTGTGGTTCTGCGTGAGTCGGAAATTGGCACGTTGGAACGGCACTGAACTTGAGGTTTACAACATCGAAGACTACCCCATCCCCTCATCCTTCCCCTACATGTTTGAGCTGGATGCGGGCCGGATAATCCTCGGCGGCTACAAATTGACCCCACAGATCCTCGATCTCTCGAAAGAACGCTGGGCCACCTTTCCCGACCTGAATTTTCAGTGCGAGGATCAGCACGGAGCCCTTTGGTTCATCGCCACAAACCGCGATGTGGTGCGCTGGCACGGAGACACGGTGGACCGCTACAGCGCGGCGGACGGATTGATCGATACGCCCAACCGGATCATTGAAGGGTCTGACGGCTCCATCTGGGTATCCGGTGCGCATGAAAGCCAGGCAGCCGTGGCCATTTTGGAAAATGGTGCTTGGCAAGCACACTATTTTCCCGGAGCAGGACAGACGTTTAGCTATCTGGCTGCCATCGAAACGAGCAACGGAGAGTTTGTCTTCGGCGGCGGAACCCCCCATTTCCTCCTGGGCGACGCTCCCGGGGGGGCTGTTGTCTTCCGCCGCCAAAACGGGCAATTCCGGGGTAAGCACTACCCTCCCCCCTCTTTCCGGGAAAGACCGGCCAACATCGTTGAGCGCGCGGGCGATGGCCTGCTCTTCAGCGTTGACACCGTCTTCAGTGTGAACGCGGAGGGAACCTTTACCGATCAAACCACAGGTCTCTTCGTGAACCCATGGATCGACCACATGATGGTGGATCAGAAAAACAATCTCTGGGTCGCCTGCCTCGGCGACGGCATCTATAAACATGACGGGCGGGAGTGGGTTTTCCATGGCGAGCACAATGGCCTCATGACGAAGAATCCCTTCTATCTGTTGGAAGACCGGAAGAGCGGCCGTATCCTCGCCCTCACCGATGAGGGCTTCTATCATTATGATGGAACAAGGTGGTCGCCTTGGGGAGCCAATATGAACAGGCGCTTTATGCGCGAGAATCACACCGTCTTCCAGACATCGGACGGAGCTATCTGGCTGAACTTCACCAGCCGCCGGTGGCTACTGGAACAAAGAGACTTCGGCGATCATAAATATGCATTCAAAACCATCCGCTTCATGCCGGATCAGGATCCGCCGCGGACGCGCGCCTTTATCTCCTCCAAGCGCTTTCCGGAAGGCAGCCAAGTCCATGTCGTCTTCGAAGCAGCCGACTCCTGGGACAAGACCCAAAAAGAAGATTTGGTCTTCTCATGGCGGATAAACAGGGGCGAATGGAGCCCTTTTTCCTCCCAGTCGAGCGTCACTCTCAATGACCTCGGCTCAGGGGATTTCCAACTCAGTGTGCGGGCGCGTGATTCGGTCGGCAATATCGACCCGACCCCGGCGACTGTCTCTTTTAGCGTGATTCCACCAGTTTGGAAAAGACCATGGTTTATCGCGTCCATGGTCGCCGCTATTCTCCTTATTGCATGGTTGATCCGCACTCTTTACCGCACTCGCATCAAGGCCGCTCTCGCTTTGGATGAATTCAAATTGGACTTCTTCACCAATATCTCACACGAGCTGCGCAATCCCCTCGCCGCCATCATTTCCCCGGTGGAAATCGTGCTCGAATCCACAAAACAACCCGAAAACCGAAAATTCCTCGAAATGGTGCTCCGCAACGCCCGCAAAATGCAGAGCATGGTCAACCAGCTCCTGGACTTCCGGAAAATGGAAAAGAAGGTCTGGAACATCCGCCCGGAAAAGGGTGAAATCATCGGGTTTACCCGCGATACAGTCAACCAACACGAACCGCTTTGGCGCGCTAAAAAACAGGAGCTGACCATCACCGCCGGGACCGAGTCCCAACTTTGCAGCTTTGATACAGACGTACTCCATATGATTGTTGATAATCTGGTCTCCAATGCGATAAAGTACTCCCATGAAGGGGCAAAAATCCATGTCAATATATCCACTGAAGAGGAGAACAACGATCAAACCTATATGCTTGCGGTCGAGGATGATGGCATCGGTATACCCGCCCATGAACACGACAATATTTTGCAACCCTTCTACCGGGTAAAGGGCCACACCAAAGAAAACGGCACCGGTGTCGGCCTGGCAATCGTGAACCAACTTGTCCGTCTCTGGGGAGGACTTCTGAAGATCGAAAGCCCTCTGCGGTCTGACGGCCGCGGCAGTCGCTTCACCATAGAATTGCCCCTGGAGCCCGTTGAGGAGGTCATTAATGAGGAAGAATTTGATGATGAGCCATCTCTTGATGAGGATGGCAAAAGGCGACACTCCCTGCTCTTCGTAGAGGACAACGAGGACATGCGCCACGTTCTTGTGCACGCCTTTTCATCGACTTACAACGTTCTCGAGGCACCCGATGGTGTGAGCGGGGTTGAAGCTGCCTTGAAGCATCACCCCGATCTCATCGTGTCCGATGTCATGATGCCCGGCATGGATGGGATGGAGCTATGCGAAAAGTTAAAGACCGACCAGGAAACCTCACACATTCCCATCATTCTCCTCACGGCAAAAGGATCCAAAGAGCACCGTATCGAGGGAATCAAATCCGGCGCGGATGCCTATATTGCCAAGCCTCTCGACATCAATCACCTGAGTGCCCGCGTCGAAAACCTCCTCGAATCCAGGCACGAGCTGAAAAAGAAGTTTGCCCAGCAACTTGTCGTGGAGGCCACGGAAATCACCGTCACGCCCACCGATGAATTGATCCTGCGCAAGGCCATCAAAGTCGTCGAAGACCACATGCAGGATGAATCCTTTGATGTGGTCCGCTTCGGCGAGATCATGGCCATGAGCCGATCCACCCTGAAGCGCAAGATCAAAGCCGTTACCGGCCTCAGCCCGCAGCCCTTTATTCAAAAGATCCGTCTCAAACGCGCCGCGCAACTTCTCGAAAAGAGCGACCTCTCCGTTTCCGAGATTGCCGCCATGGTCGGTTACTACGATCCGAGCTACTTCGGAAAGATCTTCAAAAAAGAGTTTGGCATGCCCCCCTCCTCCTTTGCCGGGCGCAATTAAAAACATAAAAGACCAGAATTCCCAGAGAACCAAGCACTTCGTTGCATTTGATGCCCACCTGGATTGTGGCATCATTCAATCGGTCCGGGCTCATAGTCCGAGGGATTCACCCAGAAGGTCTGCTCCAAACTGGCTTCACCGGCAATGTGACACTGATGAAAATCGAGGGCGGCCTTAATGCGAAACGGATACGTATCAAAGATATCGGAACTTCATCGATATTGGATATCCGTTTGCCGCTAACCTGCACGCCGAAACCATAGTCCGTAGGGCCGATGAGGCTTGTGGGCACCATACCAAGAGGCCCACGGCTGACCGTCCTCATTGTCATTCAAAAACTGTTCAAAGTTTCGGGCGTAGTCCGTGCTGGGTATGGTCTGCGTAGGGGGAAGCGGTGTGCATATTAATTTCCCCGTCCACGAGCAGCCGTCGTTCCGTATGCGCTCATGTGCGGATACGAGGTATCGTCCATGATGCCAAAGAGGATGTTCGGTTCGATATATTCGGCCTAATCGAGCGGTTCTTCTTCATAATCAGAGGGGTTCACCCAACCGGTCTGCTCGGGTGTGGCCTCACCGGCCATAAAGCGCTCGTAGAAATCGAAGGCTTGTTCGCGCCAGAAGGGATAGCTGTCAAAAATATCGCCATCAGGTCCGACCACCCGCGGATCGTTTGTCCGCTTGAGGTCCGTAAAGAGCTTTTCTTTCAACGCCTCCTTAATCTCCTGGTACTCGGGCTTGTAAGCAAGATTGACGATACAATGGGGATCGACCGCTATATGATAGAGCTGCTCCCGCGGATTTTTGCCGAAGTTCAACTCCCAAAACTGCTTGTCGACGCCGTCCCTGCGAAGATTGAGGATATAGGTTTTGGTCGGTGACCCGTCGGTGTTCAAGTATCCGGTCTCGGGATTGCCCGCCGGCCAGAGATGCGGCTTGAAGTTGTGCATGTAGAGGAAGCCGTCCTCGATGATGGAGCGGATCGGATAGCCTTGATTGTTCGGGCGACCGATATCGTGCCGCTCCTGTCCGAGAAGAATGTAGCCCCAATCCTGCTTGCGCAGACTATCCTCGAAGATTTCGCGCATGTCCTTGCCGGAGCTTGGCTCCATGCCGGCCTTCTCCATGTCCAGCCCGGCGGCGGCCATAAAGGTCGGCGCGAAGTCGACAAAGGAGATGAAACCCTCTTCAACCCGACCGGGGTTCTTGATGCCGTCCCGCCACATGATGGCCAGCGGCATGTGGTTCGAGACCTCATACTGCATCCCTTTGGCGCGGGGGAAAGGCATACCGTTATCCGATGTGAAGACGACAATCGTGTTGTCCAATTCGCCGCGTTCCTCGAGCAGTTCCAGCATCCGGCCGAGGTGCCGGTCGGCATGCTCGATCTCGAAAGCATAATCGAGCATGTCGGTGCGGATGGTTTCATTGTCCGGCCAATAAGGGGGAACTTCATCGATATCAGACGGATCCTTGCCTCCAACGCGTATACCGGCACCGAAATCGTAGGGCCGGTGCGGCTCCCTGGAACCATACCAGAAGGCCCACGGCTTCCCGTCCTCATTGTCATCCAAAAACTGTTCGAAGTTTCTGGAGTAGTCGCTGCCGGCTATGAAACGCGCCGGTGGAGGAGCCGTGTGCATGTTGTATTCCTGGCCGACGAGCGGCCGGTCCGGATTGCCCTCAACCCTGCCCGGGCCCCATGGCTTTCCCGTAAACCCGGAAACGTAGCCGTTCTCCGCCAAAGCCTCCATCCAGGTTTTATAGCGAGTCTCCGGCCAAACCGCGGCATGCACGCCGATCTGCTCCAGCTCCCAGGTCTGGCGGCCGGTGAGAACCGTAGCCCGCGACGGGGCGCACTTGGCGTTCGGCGTGTAACAATTCTCGAAGAGGATGCCCTCCTCGGCAAGACGATCAAACGCCGGCGTGTTTACCCAAGTCGTTCCGTATGCGCTCATGTGCGGATACGAGGTGTCGTCCATGATCCCAAAGAGGATGTTGGGCCGTTGATCCGGTTCCGCCGCTTGGGCTGCGGCAAACACACAGGGTATCGATAACAAAATAGACGGTATTTTCATTGGTTTTTTCTTTCGTCGTTGATCAAAATGACGAAGGGCTTGCTGACGGTTCCGGTCGGTTAACCCATTTAGCTGTATCACCAGAAGATGATGTAGAGCACAATGGTCAGGCCGATGACCCCGAAGCCGCAGATTTTGGCCCCTTTGGAGGGCGTGATGTCCATGGCGGCGTTGACGGGCAGGACGACGGGGGTGCGCAGGGGCTTCCAGAGGGTCATCGCGGTGCAGAAGAGCGCGACGATGATGAAGCAGAGGCCCATACGGTCGAGGAAGGACATGTTTGCGGAGAACCAGAGGCCGTTCGCCGCCATCCAGTCTCCCAGGCCCCACTTGAAGGTGCCGTAGAGCACGGCGTTGAGGACGATGCCCATCCAGCCGAGGAATCGCGGGGCCGTGGGGATGAGCAGCCCGAAGAAGAAGACAGTGAGGATTCCGGGGCTTATGAAGCCCTGAAACTCCTGGATAAAGGTGAAGATACCGCCGAAGCGCGGGCTCGCCAGGAAGGGAGCGATGATGGCGGCGATGATGACAAAGATGACAACAAAACTGCGCCCCGCCATGACGAGAGTGGGCTGGGAAGCCTCTTTGAAGACACGGTTGAAGATGTCCATCGTCGCGATGGTAGAGGCGGAGTTGAGCATGGCCGCAAGCGAGCTGACGACAGCGCCGAAGATCGCCGCGAGGACAAACCAGGAGAGCCACGGCTTGTCTTTAACGAGCATGCGCAGGAGGACAGCAAAGGTCGCGTCGTAGTTATACCCGGTGAGCTGCGCGGAGCGGATTGTGCGGTCGGCGGCGCGCGCCTGCGCGGCGGTTTCATGGGCAAGGGCGGTGAGGATCTCCGGCTCGGCGGCGGGATGGATCTCGGGTGCGGGCAGGCCGGCGAGGGTGGCGTTGTGCGCGATGACGCGCCGGGTGAGCTCGGGCTCGAGTTCGGCGAAGTTGAAGGAAACGGTGAGGGCGCGTGTCCCGCCGGCTTCGAGCTGTTCGAGGTGGACGGCGTTGCGCGCCTGCGCGGCCTCGAGCAACTGGTCCGAGAACAGATTGAAGGCGAGTATCCCCGGAATGACGACAACGAAGGGAATGAGGAGCTTGAGGAAGGCGGCCAGGACGATGCCTTTTTGCCCCTCCGCAACGGATTTGGCCGCGAGGGAACGCTGCATGATGTATTGGTTGAGGCCCCAGTAGAAGAAATTGGGGATCCAGAGCCCGAGGAGAAGAACCGTCCAGGGAATCTCGGGGTCATCGATGGGGCGGACCATGTTGAGTTTCCCGCCGGATGTGTTCGGTCCGGTGCGGGGTTCGCCGTCGTTGAGGAGCTTGAAACGCTCCCACGCTCCCGCCTGCTCAATGTCTTCGACCGTCGCCGAGGAGGTGGCGACACGCGTCTCGATGAGTTCCTCCGCAGGGGCCTGGGCCAAGGTGCTGAAGGCGAGAAACATGACAATGGCCCCGCTGACAATAAGTGAGGAGCCCCATATCAGGTCGGTCCATGCACAAGCCTTGAGTCCACCGATGAAGACATAGACGGCGGCGACAATGGCGATGAGCCAGCAGGCCGCGGTGAGGCTTCCCAGTATGGGGACGTCGGGGTAGTAGCCGGAGATCACCGTCGCGCCGGAGTAAATGACGGCGGCGGTGGGCACGCCCACGAGAATGACGAGGGTGGCCACGGCCATGACGAAGCGGGAGAAGGGACCGTAGCGGTATTCGAGAAACTCCGGAATGGTGTAAATGCCTGCCTTGAGAAACTTGGGCAGAAAGACGAGAGCAACGACCACCAGCGTGACGGCCGCCATCCACTCGTAGGAGGCGATGGCCATGCCGAGCCAATCAGAGGCCTTGCCCGACATCCCGACGAACTGCTCGGTGGAGATGTTGGCGGCGATGAGGGAAAAACCGACGAGCCAGAAAGTAAGCCCGCGCCCTGCGAGAAAGTAGCCGGAGGCGGTCTTTTCGTCGCCCCCGACCCCGCGTTCGCTTTTCCAGATGCCAAGGGCAACAACGCCGATGACGGCCATTAAGAACAGGATAACCTCAAGGTAGTGCATATACGTTTATTGTTAGGATGAGTAGCGTTTGAATGAAGTAAGATAAAATTTTTGCCACCAAAATTTTTAAACGCTTCCAGGCGGCAGAGACGACGGAAGGGACCGATATAGGGGTTCCATGGGAGAGTGATCTGATGAAGATGGGGAAAGGAAATCCACTGACGGACCATATGCGAGCCAAATGATCGGGCCCTGATTCCTTCCAATCAAGCGCAACTTTGCACCGCGGGGGTTGAAAGAGGGAGGGGCCTAGCGCCCCCGGTGGATTCCGGTTTCATAAATTCGATCAACAATGGGGTTCATTTGCAAGGACCTCCTGCCAGAGTGTATGGCAAGACCAACTCCCCGGAGGCTATCACAGAAGCCGCAGAACCGACAAGGAAGATCGGCCCAATTAGCCGCAAAAAGGGCTCAACAGCGCTCGCTGATTACTGTGCTATGCGGAGGCGGGCGGACGCCGAGTCTCTTTTCGATCCAACCGCTAAATCGAGCGGCAGTTCATACCTAATGGAGCTGACCGGGAGCAGTTTTGGGTAAATCGGACCTTGAGGGGGCCGTCAAAAGATCCCGCTTTACCTTGGCCCGCAGACTCGACACAGGGAGACGCTGTGAGGGGCCGAATCCCATCAATCAGCTACGCCCATGAAGCTGACACCGTGAACGGGTTCTTTCAGATTCTTAACTCATAAAATCAAATCGTGCATATGCGATAAGGCATGGCATGCGCTACACTTAGATTCGTTCAAGCACTTCAATACCCATCAAGCTGCAGTATCCATCAAGCTGTGAGGATTGGCCTGACAGCATTGCTGGAACATTCTTTTCATGAACGCCCTCTTCCGCGCCACAGGTTCTCCTTGCGGCAAAGCCCGCTCTGGAACAAATCCACATCGAACTCATGACTCCGAATTCTATCGAAAATTTAATCTAAAAATCCTCACCTAAGAATGAAGGATCCAAAACAGTCGCCCCCGGCAGGAGTTCTCACATTCAAAGCGCTCGTTTTATCAGTGGCCCTCCTGTCCACGGTCGATCAATTGGAAGCAAAGGACGCCGTGCATCCGAGCGCGAAGCACATTACCCTGCCCCTGGCCAGTGCACACGTCTTGCCGACCTCCTACGGGATCGAATCTTGGATCGAAAACGGTGACACAATTATGTTCAAACTGGATCGACCGCGAAAGGTTGCTGTCGTGCCAAACTACGACGAAGCATGGCAAGTATTCGTTGATCTTGCGGAGGACCACGAGCCCATTCGATATTGGGCAGATGGGCATGATCAATTCGTGAATCGCCCGAATTTCAGAGGTCACAATGCCCTTCAGGAACTGTCGGAGGGGTATAAAAACGGCATGGCATGAAAATCCCTTTCGATATTAAACTTAGGCAGAAAGATGCCCTCTCTCGGAACGGGCTCCTGACCGCAGGCAAAGATCTCTTTATTGAGTTTACCCTGGGCGCTCAGGTTTGAGCGCCCATAGTGCGAAGCAAGCGGTCAAGAGGGTCTTCATGTTTTATTCCATTGAGTAAAACCAAGCCCCGTTGGCCAACGAGCCATCACCGTGCCGATACAGCCACTGGTTCGAAGCAGCAGACCAGATCCATGGCGCGTATCCCTCGGAAATCCAGCCCCCGGGCAGGATGCCAACCGCTTCCTGCGACATCCCTACAGGGTAAAACCAGAATCCATTCGTCGATGAGCCCGCTTCGGGCATGTAGAGCCACTGGTTCAAAACATCCGACCAAACCCATGGGGCCGATTCATCAAAATACCAGCCCCCTAAGAGGGTGTCGGCGTGCTCCCGCCGGACTTCCACGAGATGGAACTTGTCGTCGTTGTCATCGGAATTTACCAGAGCAAGATCTGCCCCCATCGGCCCATTCCGCGCAAGGACGGCGTCGGAAAGCGTGACCGTACGGGTCTTCCAGATCCCATCGCCTTCGGCCGTTACGCTGAAAGCCACGGCCATCTCCTCGCCCCCGTTGTCGTAGTGCAGTTCCCAGGTGGAGCCCTCGAACTCATCAAAGTAGATAACGGTGACATCAAGCGACGAGGGCGGCGAGTTGATGAACCCGTCGACAAATTGGAAATACATCGCATTCCGCCCCGTGCTGTTTTCAAAGGCGCGGGCAAAGCGCCCGTAGGGTTGGTCCTTCGAACCCACGCGCCACCAGCCAAAACTGGTACCGTTGGGATCTAGTTGGACCATGTGGCGACGATAATTCCGGTCGATAACGTTCCAGACCACATCGTTCAGCCCCTGAGAATTGAGGAGGTATTGGTTGCGATTAAGATTTTGCACCGCGTTTGTGTCTTCATTGGCAGCGCCGTAGGCAGCATGGGCCTCAAGGATGGCGTTGATGCGGGCCGTGTTGTTCCGGTTGGCCGGTCCGCCAAAATCACCCGGTGGGAAGCGCTCGGCGTCCGAGTAATCCAGCACATCCCGTAGGGCGACAAAGGCATACGGGGAGGTCTCCGGGCGTTTGTAAAAGGCATGGCGGTGGGAGAACTTGAAGGCCTCAACAAAGTCTCCGCTGAAAAAAATATCCGGACAATTCGTCTCCCAGCTGTCGAGGCCACGGTCGACACTGGAAACGGCCGTCCAGTAGTAGTGCCACTTGAGGGCGGCCTCGGCCATGGGCGTCCTTGCCCACCTTCTGTCGTTTTGCTCCCCCCGGACAAACTCCGGATTACCGCCCCAGCGCGGCGGGTCGGTTGTTCCGTAAAAGAGATCGCGCTGATTTTCATCCTGAGTGCGCTCATTTGTGTCCATATAACCGATGGCAATGGTGAACTGCTGTTTGCGCAATTGACAGTTGAAGTTGTCCTTCATCCAGGCACCGTAGAGCATCTCCCCGCGAAGGCGGTCATTCACCCCCTGCAGCTCATTGGGATTGAGCCCATCATAGTCATCAATGTTCCAGAGGAAGCGGATGTCGGTCAATTGGGGGTGGGCATCGAAAGCGGCATACCAGGCCAAGGTCGCGTCTTGCATGTAGGCAAGATATTCCGTCGAGTTGACCCGGTACTGAGGAGGGACAGTTCCCTTGTAGAGCTGACGGTCACCCGTGGAGGCAAAGCCCGGTTGAAAAAAGGCTACACGTTCGAGCCATTCCTCCGGCAAACTGGCCAGGTAGGCGGTGAATTCGTTCATGAAGTCCGTTAAGATCTCCATAAACTTGGGTTCCAGGTAGTAAGGATAGACCTCTCCATCTGTATCCACCACCCGTGGCACGCCCTTATCATAGACCCAATCCGGCGTCGACGGGTGCCCCACCCACAAAACAGCGTAGTAGTAGAGGTCCGACTCGTAGACCCGCTGGAGCGCCTCGCCTATTTCCTCGAAGGCATAGGAGCCGGGAGTTGGTTGCAGATAATTCCAACGCAAGCGACCGGCCTCACCGGCCAGAAAGTGGCTGTAGGGGGAGAGATTGTAGGCTTCCCCAAAGGTATTGAACCACACCCCCGCCCACGGAGGACGCTCACTGAGCGGTTCCTCGCGCTGGCTGGCATGGCTCAAGGAGAAGAGGAGCAGCCAGATAACTCCTGTAAGGATAGTTTTTCTAATCTTCATGAACGCGGAATGTCAGGCAAGGAGCCTTCAACCGCCCTCTTCACGCGTAACCACCACGCGGGCGAAGCGGCGGGGAGGAAGGTGGGGGGCCTCGCTCACGACGACGCGCTCGAAGGTGTCATCGATCGGTGTGACTTCCTCCAAGGCGTCCGGTGAGGGGCCCCAGGCGTTGGGTTCGAGGGTTTCGGCAAACCAAACTTCGTAACCGATCTGCGGATGGGTGGCACTGCGGCGGCGGATGTAGGCGAGGCCCGCGCCACCCTCCCCGTCTTCCAAGACCAAGCTTGGCCAACCGGCGACGCCGTCGGTGGAGAGTAGTTGGCGATTCCGGGCGGTGATGGACTCGACTTGGCCGGGTTCCGAGCCGATCAGGTTGAAGGCGTATTTGAGGAGATTGGACACTCCGTCGCCGGCGGCGGCCTTAAAGTCGTCCGCGCCGTCAGGGGCAAGATTGTGCGCGTCGCGAAACTTTTGCAGACTGGTCTCGCGCTCGTGCGGGCCGATGTCGAAATCATCGCCGGAAGGGATGGTCCCACCGAAAAAGTCCTGTTCACCCACATCGATGGAGCCAAAAGCGGGCGTGCGCAGATCGAGGCCGGCGTTGCGCAAGGGCGAGTCGACAAGGAGGCGAAAGGCGGGCATTTCTTTCATTTCCGCGACCGACTTTGGTTGTGCCCCTTCGACAAGATCCACGATGCGGGGATCCTCCATGAGGCCGACCGGTTGGCCGCCGAGCATCTCCGGCGCGCGGGGTGCCTGTCGCCAATCATCGAGGGTGTGAAAGGTCGCATCTCCCCAGACCCACCCACCGCTATAGTCACCATCGACGGCCCAGTAGACGTTGTTTTGAAAGTCAAAGTAGTTACGAGCCCAATTGCGGTCGATGTCCACAAAGCGCTCGCCACCTTTGACCACGAAAACATTGTTCCAGAACCGTATCCCGGACATGGGACCCGACTGCCAAACGACAGCCGGTCCCCCCGTATCCTTTTCGGTATAGACGAGGTTGTTGTAGACCTTGACGTCTGTGATCGTGGCGGTCTCCCCGGCGCCTTTCCAAAAGTGGAAACCCGCCGCCATGTCGTTCTCAATGCGCCGGCCGTCGCGCCAACTTATGTTATATCGGAAGGTGGCGTTTTTGATCGGTGGACCGTGGGCGAACGCGGCCATGAGGTAGCCGGAGCCTTCGTTGTTGTAAGAGTAGCAGTACTGTATGACGGCGTTTGTGGCGCCTCCATCGATATCGAAACCGCCGCCGTCCTTCACGCCGGGCGTGGTTCTTTGATCGTGCACCAGAGACCGCTGGATCGTCACCGAATCGGAACCCCAGGTCCAGATGCCTACCGGACCCCCGCCACTCCGGGTCCCCGCCGAACCGCCGTTGTGGTGAGCGTAACAGCGATCGATGAGCCCACCAATGACGCCACTCATGATGATACCGCTCCCGCTGTGGCCGGTGGTCTTTCCAGGATTGCCGGTAACACCATGGACCTCGCAATCGCGGATGATGATGTTGCGGTGCGATTGCTGTGTTTCCGAGCCCGGATACATGCCATAGGTGAAGATACCGTCCTCGAGGATGGTGTGGACGAGGTTATGCTCGATGAGCACATCTGCGAAACCGGAGAAGCTGCCGTCCGTGGCCCATGCTCCTATATTGATGCCAAAGCGCAGCTCCCGCATTTCGCAGCCCCGGATGGTGAGGCCGGCAATTCTCGTATCTCCCGGAAGATCAACAAAAGCGGATACACCAGCTTTGCTGCTGCTGTCGCGCCCAACGCCCTCGAGCACGAGATTCTCGATGACAATGCCTGCCGTGTTATACACCTCAATGGGATGCACGTCCCCGGCAGGTTTGATGATTGCGCGGCCCTCACCGTAGCTACCGACCACGATGGGGTTGGTGGCGCTGCCCACGTCCTCGGCGAGGAAACGCAGCCCGGTATCGGTAAAGGTGGCGCCCCCTTCCAGCAGCACCTGTTCGCCTGCCACAAACGAATGAGCGTTGACCCGCCCGAGGCTACGCCAAGCATTCTCCGGCGAGAGGCCGTCGGCTTCATCGTCGCCCTCAGGGCTGACGTAATAGGTCGCCGCCGAGTCAGACAGGGTATCTTCCCCCTCCTGTGCGAATGCAGCGAACGGAGCGGCGAGCAGGGTCAGAAGCAGCAGTGATCTTTTCATTATTGTCTTCACCGTTTTGGGGCGACGAGCTGGTCAAATTCAATGGCAGCCTTATAGGCCATCTGCTGCAGGTAGCTTTTTTCCTCACCGTGAAAGACCATCGTTGCGGGACCGCCATCCGGATCGAGCAGGTGGGGCGGTTCCCCGGTGGTCCTTGTTTCGGTAACCGTGTCGAAGCTAAACCCTTCCGTGCTTTCGCCAAAGAAGGCGGCGTAAAACAAATTAGCCGTTAAGAAGGCGGTCCGCTGGTTAGGGTGGAAGTCATTGTCGTAACGGAAGGTGAGATCGGTCCCGCCTTGCTGGATTCGGTTGATCGCGAGCGGAACGTGGACGACGGCCCGCGGCTCCAGATCTCGCGCAAGATTGATCGCTAACTTTAGGGTTCGATCAACATCGGCTTGATTGTGGGGTCCTGAGAGCGGACTTATCGCCGGGTGATTTTGGATGAACGGTGCAGTGAAGTAGAGGATGACTTCTGATCCCTGTTCCGCAGCGATCCCGGCCAAAAGGCGAGCATACTTTGCATAACCGGCATCGACATCGGCAACGTCATCCCGCCAACTCTGCAGGACGATGTAGTCCCAATGTGTCCGGCTGCTGCTCTTGAGTAAGTCCTCATGCCTCGATATCGCCTGCGAGATATGATTCTTAGGGAAGTCCTGCATCCTATTCTGTCTGATGTCGGTCCAGAAGTCGACATATTCCTGCGGGGGCTCCTCAAGGGTCAGCAGACCCCTCATTGCCTCGATCCTTTCCCGGATCGCCGCGTCAGAGATCGTCGCCTCTTCGATAAACGTTTGCGTAAAGTAGTAGGTATAGTGCTGAAACAGGCTCTGCCCGCCGTAGGTGATGCGCTTCACCTTGAACGTCGTACCCGGTCGGCCCTCTTCAAAAACTTCTTTGACCAACGCGGGCAACTCATTGCGAAAGGTGAAGCTATTGCCGATGAAGAGGATGTTTTTTACCTCAGCCTGCCCGACCGACGCAGCCGCCTCCCGCAATTTCGCCGCCGTCTCCGGTTCCATGCCATCTGGAACAAAGGTGA
>PWNM01000623.1 GCA_003557825.1 Candidatus Hydrogenedentota bacterium
TGTTCAGTTCGGATTGACATACGACCACCTTCTGGTCTAGAATCGAGATTCAGCTTTGCGTCATCCTTGCCCGGTGGCCGCGCCTTCAGTAATCAGATAACAAAGGTTTCCCTGCAAAAAGGAGTTGTACACATGCGCCTGACCGACATCCTGTCCGCCAACCATCTGTGGATGTCCCGGCTCAACCAAGGCTGGACTACAGTACTGCTATCCGCTGGACGGAGCAAGGTCCGTACCTACGAATGGGCGACGAGCGCTGCTTTGTCGTTTCTTTGTATCGCATTTGCTTTGCCGACTGCGCAGGCGATGGACGCAGGCGCGGCCGAACAGACCCAGTTCTGGGGTGTGTCGATGCGAAGTTCCAAAGGGACATGGGCTGTGGATTCGCGCCTGGGGGCATTCGACATCGGAAGGGATACGCTTCACTCGCTGGCGGGTGGGGAGCAGGGCGAAGGTGTCCTGCTGTCGCCTGCCTTCGCGGCGCCCGAGGACAAGATCAGGCTGATGGTTCGCGGCTGGTCCGGGTCTGATGGAGAGCGCGAGGCCTGCTATGTGGAACTGGTGGACGTCCTCTCTGAGACCCGCCTCAGGCACGCGCCTGCTCCTCTGACGACCGATCACCCCCGCGAGGTGGTGTGGGACACGGCCGATATTGCGGGGCGGAAGGTGCGCATCCGTTTGACCGACAGGGACTCGGCCGAGTCGTTCGCATGGATAGCCCTCGACGGCATCGACGCAGGCCAAGCGTTCAGTTGGGATGCGGCCGAAGGCTGCACACTTGACGGCTGGGTTCTCGCCACGGAGGAGGCAAGCCCGGAGTCGGAAGCCGCCTGGCTCGAGGGATTGCCCTATCTGAATGAAGGCTCAAGGCTCCGCGCCGAGGGGAGGGGGGGCAGGCTTGCCGTGGGCGGGGCTCGAGTCAGGCGGCTGTACCTGTTCGGCATGTCGCACACCACCGATATCGGCACACTCCTGTGGCACTATCCTTCGGATTACTCCATGCGCTTCTTCGCGGGTGACGCGCTAGGCGACCTGGTCGTGCATTACAGCGATGGCAGGCAGGAGGCCTACCCCCTTGTTCTGGGGGATACGCTGTTCTGGTCGGACAGGTTTCACAATTACCCGGAACCCTTCGCCTCTGACGAAGCGAAACAGGAAGCCCTCGCCTCGGCGATGCGTCTCTATCCTGCCACGCCGCTGGAAAGTGGCTTTCGAATGGGGTTCATCGAACTCGATGGCGAGCAGATCGACATGGTCGAACTGCGCGACCTGCCCGAGAAGGGCAGTGTCCCCATTGTCGAGGCGGTAACCCTGGAAACGCTATCCGGCGACACGCCCGCGGGCGAGGCTGTGCCTCTCGAGGCTAAGCCCTACAGCGCGAGCCTGGCCCGATTCCTGGAGACGCACGCGATCACCCTGTGCCCGGAGGACCGCGCCGAGCGTATTCACACCGTGCGCAACCTCCTGTATACAACGATGGAAAACCTGCCTGACGAACTGCCGCTTGATATCCCCGATGGCTATGGCGGTCCGAATGTGCTATTCGAGGGCGACCGCTATGCCGATATCCTGACCAACGCTTTTTACCACAATCTTGCAGACATGCAGGTCAAGGCAGACCCTTCAGGCCTGTACCGCGAGTCCTCGCCCTATTCAGCAAGCTACGGCGGCTACGTGGGTTTCGGTACCTTCAGTGTGGGGCCGTCGCCTTACCGTGACGACTGCTGGTCGCGAGGCGCGGGCAGGGCACTGCAGGAGTTTCTGGCATTCGGATACCAGGAGGAGACCAGCGTGTGCATGGACTGGTGCTTCGAGCAGGCGCGTCTCTGGGACGCCCCGGAGAATGACCATCTGCGTTGGAACGGCGTACGCATCCCGGCCCACTGGAGCCGCAACCTCGCCTACCCCGTCGTCGGGGAACACCTGGGCGTATTCGAGAACGACGGCCACGGCATGCTGATGCTCGTGGCTTACAACGTGTGGCGGCGTCTGCAGCCGGATGAGCGAGAGAACTGGACGCGTCGCTGGTGGGACGACATTGTGGACGCGGCGGAGTGGATCATCTGGCAGTTCGAGAACCCGGAGGTCTTCGGCACGGGCGATGTTCTCCGGACGGACAGCGAGTGCAACTACATGATTGGCGTGGGCCTGGGATATGGCCACAGCATTTACGCGGACTACCCGTGCATGGAGGGCCTTCTGCGTTTCGCGGAGATAGCGGACGACGCCGGTGAAGACGAAGCCGCGCGGCGCTGGCGCGAATGGGCCTCGCACATGGAACGGGGCATCAACAAGCACTACGTGCAAGGAGATGGCGAGGCAAACCCGAAGGCCTGGACGCTCTGGCACTCCGGCTGGGCCTACCAGAGTGCGCTCCTGGCACCCCTGATCTTTCTTCCCGATACCCGCGGCATGCTTCCCGAGGACGACCGGTGCGAGTGGCGCGCCATCAACGAGGCTTCCTTTCAGCGGCTCATCGACAAGTGGGCCGGCAATGGCGACCCCTCTGATGAGTGGTGGTACCTGTCGCACGAGGTGCCGCTGTACGAAGCGCCTTCGCGGCATTTCCCCGTACGGGGCAACTACAGCGTGGCCATGGGGTATGGACAGGCATTCGTCACCCAGGCCGCCCTCCTGCTGGACCGTATGGACGACGCCGAGCCCATGATTGAGTGGACGGCCAGAGCCATCTACGATGCTGACTATGAACCCTTCATCGTGCCCGAAGGCGTCGAAACCTGTCCCGACGGAACGGCTTGGTTCAGAACCGGCGACCTCGGCAACGGGTTCCAGCAGGCGGAGACGATGAAGACGATTCGTCTCCTCCTCGGCATTGACGACACCCAGGTGACACAACTGCGGTTGGTTCCCAGAATGCCAGGGAACTGGCGCCGCATGTCGGTGGAAGAGTTCCCCGCCTGGGTGGACCCCGGTGACGGCGTGCGGCGGTACGAGTTGCAGTACACGCTAGAGCGCCACTCCGACGGAATGAGCCTTTCCTTTCAGAGCGACCAGCCGCTGCCTCCCGTGGCTGTCAGGCTTGGGCCACTTGGGGGAACCCCCAATACCGTCTCGCACAACGGGGAGGACATACCCTTTGAGGCACTTCGGAGCGGGGACAGCAAATGGGTGCGCCTGGACCTCGATTCCGGGCTAACCCAGGGGCACGTCAGGGTGCTGTGGTAAAAGCCGGCGCAGGTCCGCAGGCGCCAGCCGTGAGCGTATGCGGATGTTCAGCCGTGCTTGAAGTATGGCAGTTCCGTCGCCCAGTATCGAACCTCAGCGAGGCATCACCGCTCGCCGGGTTGGCGGAACGGCCAAGAAGGGTCATCGCTGCTAAAACAGGTATCGAATCCCGATGATGGTTTCGTAGCGCATTTCGCGGGGACCGTCTTGGGCAAGGGGAAGGCGGACGCCGGCTTCGGCGGCCCAGTGGCGAGCCTCGTACAGAATCCCCAGGGCCAGGTCCAGTTGGTAGTCGCCGTGGCTGGTCACGGTGTTCAGGGATTCCGCGACCGTATACCAGGCCCCACTTGTATCCGCCGCAAAGCGGGCCGGGGCGATGCGATACAGGTGGGATGCATGGAACTCGAATTCATCGGGTTTGACGCCGGGACGGCGGGTCCAGGCGATCTCGCCATTGAGCCCGTGGCGGCCGAGAATGGCCGTGGTGGCAACTCCCAGGCGGGGTTGCAGATGATCGGGCGCGAGGCGGCTGTTGCCTACGGGCAGGTCGGCCCCGGCGAAAAGAGACGTGCGCCACGTATCGAGGGGCCCGAGGTCCCGCTGCATCACCCGGTATTTCAGACGCAAGGCCAAGCGTGACAATCCGGTGGTTGTTCCGTCATCCTGAAACCGAAACCGTTCGAGATCGGCATCGACCAACGCCGCCAGATTGCCGCGGATACCATAGACGAGTTTGGTCCGCATTGCCAACCGGTCATCGCCTTCACTGCTGTCTCTGTAGTCCGTAAACAAGGCTTGGGTGCGCAGGTACAGTTGTCCCCTTCCGGGGTGGGTAGCCCCTTCCATGTAGATAGGCTCTTGGGCCAGCGCGGCTCCGCTCAGCGTAAGGACAAGACCCAGCAGGAGGGTGGTTTTCATGTTATGCTCCCGACGGTACAAATTCGACAAAGGTAAATCCCGCATCTTCGACGGCATTAATAAGCTGACCGCGGGTTACGGCATGGTTCTCTTCGAGACCAATGATGATGTGGCCCTTTTCAAGATCGGTCTGTACGCTGGATACGCCGTCCACCATCGTCATGACGCGATCAACGTTGCTCGCGCACAGGGGACAGCTTAACCCCCGGGCGGCCAAAACGACCTCGCGGTGGTTGGTCAATGGATCATTCTGTTCGGCCTCGATTGCAGATGCTTGGTGTTCGGAAGTGGTGGCGCAGGCGGTCAGAATACCTACCGCAAGAATCGCCACAGGTAGACTTAGGTACATGCCTTTCATCTGTATCGTTTCCTTCTGTGTCTAGGTTGCGTTGCTCAATTCTATCGCTATAACGCCCAAGGAGGCTCCCATATTCAGGTGTCCTCACAACACCTCGTATAGTCCCCACATTCCAATGTACTTCCTTTGCGGTTACGGAACGGGGAGATCGTAGGAATAGGCAATCATGGCATGGGTAACTCGAATCGCATCCAGGTCGTTGAGATAGTCTTCAATGTTTGTATATCCATTGCCATTGCTATCGATGCGGGCGATATTGGGATCGTCGGAATCAAGCCACTGGGCATGCTCCCACCAATCGGGGATGCCGTTGCGATTGGAGTCGATCCACTCGGGGGTCGACACCGACACAAGCTCGGGCAGACCGCCCACTTCGTCCTGCGTATCGATCTCGCCGAGGGTCCACCAATCGGGCAGATCATAGGGTGCATCGGCTCCCTCGATTTCTCGGCGCTGGTAGTTGCGCACCTCCTGGACAACAAAGGTATCGTGGGTATCCCGCAGCCAGGGTCCGGCCTTCGCCATGACCGTTTCCCACGCTTCTTCGGCCGTCAAGGTGGTGACATCGCCGGTTTCAAAGGGGGCCTCCTGTTCATGGTTCTGGCGTTGGACGGCGTCGCTGGGGCCGAGCAGGCTCCATTGATCGACCACCTCCTCACCGGCTTCGTAATTGCCCGCAAAATAACCTTGTGTATAGGGACTGTGCTCGATTAGACGCCATGGCGTAAGGCTGTAATTGTTCACGATGTTGTACAGTGTGATGCTATCTTCGTCGTAATTCGCGCCCAGGCCTTGATAGATCACGTTGTTTCGGAAATCCATAAGCAGCCCATGAGGATCCTCTTCATGGCTCAGGTAGTTGCCGGGCCGTGGTACGCGCCAGCGGTGGTTCGTCCACAGATTGCGAAGAAAGCTGTAGCGCGCGCCGTGGCGACCCCGAACCAATGCGCCGTACCCGCGGACTCCCTTCGGGTGGATGGAATCGCACAAAGGTTTCGTCAACATGCTGTTCTGGATCGTGGCATTGTCCATATGCGTGACACCAACGTTGCCGTCGACGCCCCAAGACACGCTGATGTGGTCGGCAATGACATGGGTCCCACCTCGAATCCGAAAGGACCAATCATCCAGGTCATGATAATCGCCGTGGCGAAACCGCATATGACGAACGATAACGTCGTAGGTGCGCACGTCAAACTGGCGCTTCGCAACCGTAATCCCATCGCCGGGCGCAGTCTGGCCGGCAA
The DNA here is from genome assembly GCA_003557825.1 of Candidatus Hydrogenedentota bacterium. Lineage (GTDB taxonomy): Bacteria > Hydrogenedentota > Hydrogenedentia > Hydrogenedentales > SLHB01 > PWNM01. Next base: position 5,710 of record PWNM01000623.1, read on the forward strand.
GAGTCATGTAGGGGTGGTAGACACGAATGGGCGTTTCGAGTTCGATGGTTCCGGACACGTCGAAAACGACGATGCGCGGCCCCTCCGCTTCGGCCGCTTCGCGCAGCGAGCCGGGCCCGTTGTCGTTCAAATTGGTGACCCGATACAGCTTGCCGCCCCGTCCGCCAAAGGCAAACGCACCAAACCCTTCGGCCCCCGGGAACGCCGGTACGCGCGGGCCATGGGTCGAGATAGCCGCGCTTGGTAAGGGCGTCTTTTCGTAAGCATGCCAGCGTTCTGTTGTGTCGAGCATGCATTCCCGAAGGCCGGCCTCGCCCCATTCCAACGGCGGAATGGCGGCCGCCCCGGTGGCAACGGTCACAAAAAAGGCCAGCATGAAGCAGAGGGTCTGTACCTTGGTATGCATCGTCCGATCTCCCCGATGGTTGCGGTTGTTTGGGACGCCGTCGTGGTTAACCCAAAGCGAGTATAGACCGCGGCGCCCTCAGGCGCAAGCCATTGGCCGATTTAGTCGGAAGCAACGATGATATCGAACATCCGTGTTATTTCTGCATCGAGGGGCAGATGCATGCGTCCGTTGCGAGCTTCCGGTGTTTGCGTCTCCACGGGTTCACCAAGATCGTCTACGAGCACGAAGGACTCCACCCCATCGATCCCAAGACATGCTTCCAGGTCGATATGGGCGTCGTTCGCGCGCCCCCGGATACGCCACTGCCCGCCATGGGCCCGAAACGCCGCCAACCATCCGTCAACGTAAACTGGTCCGTCATCAAAGGGGTGTTCCGTGGCGATGTAGCGGAAGTCCGCCGTTTCAATGCGGGTCAACGGCGCGTCATTCACCATGGTCCGCTCGTAGATCGTTTCTTCGGCCTCGACATGAAATCCCGCCGGCGCGAGGGTCCGCCCCGAATCGGCATCCTGCCAAGGCGTGTCGTTGAAGTTGACCGTAACCGTCATGTTATCGTCAAACCAGGTCCGTTGCACCAATTTGTCCTCGGACAGAAAGGTATGATCCGTCATGGGCTTATACATCACCATCCGATGCAAGGGGCTGACCGTGTAATAGGTCTGGAGGAAGCGGTCCCGATGGCGATCCCAGCCGAA
>PWNM01000204.1 GCA_003557825.1 Candidatus Hydrogenedentota bacterium
GTTGTATCAAGTCGTCATAATACCACAAGCACTGGGAAAAATAAAAACGTCATAGTCCATATATTGTGGCTATCGTCGACTCCCCTTACTGCATCCCAGAGCGGACCCCGCATATCAACAGACCTATAGCATACTTGGGCGTAGCGCCAAACGCGACTTCCTACATTTACGTATGACCTTAGCAGTTACTTACACCGCGCACAGCGCCCCAAGTACGTTTTAACTGATGCATTGAAAACAACTTACGCCACTACATGAAATATTGGCATATACGTTGCTATGTCTTGGGCAGTAGAACTGGAAAGGAGGTTCCCATGGAACGCACAAACTACAGCGAATATTTTGGACCTGTTTTCGATTCATCATCCCCGGTCGTCGACGATCCGTGGCGGAGCGCCATGCCCGACGCAACGTCATCCAACGATTACGACGGCCGTTCCGGTGATTCCTCGAACGCGAATCCATTGCTGGCACGCGCTTGGTTTGCCCTCAAGCGTCTCGACGCCTCCCGCGTCATGTGGTCGGATCATCCCACCTCCCTGTGGTCCGAAGCCGGCGTTGATGGAACGTAGAGGATTCTCCACCAATGAGGGTTGGGGTCGCGCAGCGATGAAGACTCCCTCAACCGAGCGCGATGCCCGGAGCGTTCGGAAAGCCGCTGCGCCCCCACCCTCATATAAATTGCACCCCACCATGAAAGGGGTATAACTTCAAAGAACTACCGTGCCCCCTGTGCGGGCAGCCCGGTAAATGGCCTCGATAAGCTCAACCGCATGACGCCCCTCTTCCCCATCGATCATGGGAGGTCGATTATCCCGAATTGCTAGGGCGAAATCCTCGATTTGGCGACGATGACCTTCGTGGCGAAGATTGCTAAGGGGATCACCTGCACCAGTACCAAATTCGGACGGCTTGTCAAAGGAGGCCCGAATTTGTTCGTCTTCGCTCAGCTCGTGTTGGAATTTCCAGAATCGTAGCGCTCCATCCTCTATCACGGCGCTCCCGTCAGTTCCATGAATCTCGATGTGCCCCGGATGGCCGGGCCAAATGGCGGTACTGGCTTCGATGACGCCCATGGCCCCGTTTTCGAAGGCAAGGAGAGCGCAGGCGAGGTCTTCCACTTCGATGCCTTCATGGCCAATCAGGGCGGTACGTGCTTGGACGGTCCTGACCTTCCCCATAAACCAGATAAGCTGATCGACTTGATGAACGCCCTGGTTCATGAGGGCTCCGCCGCCATCGAGCTTGCGTGTTCCCCGCCATGCGCCGCTCTGATAGTATTCCTGGGAACGATACCATTTGATGTACGCATCGCCGAGTACAAGGCGACCGAAACGGCCGTTGTCAATGGCTTTGCGCACCTGCTGAGCGCCCTCGGAGAACCGGTACTGGAAAATGCACCCTAGGGTTGTACCCGCCTTTTCGACGGCCTTTAGAATACGGTCGATTCGCTCGGAGCTCACTTCCAGGGGTTTCTCGGCCAGAATATGCTTTCCTGCCGCCGCGCAGACTTCGGCAATCTCGGCTCGCATCCCGCTTGGAACACAGAGGCTAACGGCATGAATGTCATCGCGTTCAAGCAATCGTCGATAGTCGGTATACACCTCTGCGGGGTAGCGCTCGGTAAGCATTCGAGCGTTCCGTTCGACCACATCCGAAACCGCCACCAGCCGCGCTCCCGGGATCTCCGTGATACTCTGGGCATGGACCGGGGCGATCGCGCCGCATCCGATGATTCCGAAACCGATTTCCATGGGCATCTCTTCCTTTCTACGTAACATCCGAGCCGACTTCTGGTATTATCTCTTATGTGGAGCCACGTTCCACCGTATACCGGCGATATTTCGGGGGAAAACGAAACCTTGCCATTATGCGCGGTTCATTGTGACAGAAAGCGGCCTTGACATTCCATCTCGTCTGGAGTAGCATTCGCGGAATTATTTATCGTGCACGGCAAGCGCGGTTTGGGTAGTTGATAGGAGAACGACCCGTTTAAGGGTAAATATTATGCTTATCGAACCGGACTCTTCGAGTATCAGACGTCCTCTTCCCCACCTTATTGACAAAACACTGGAAAGACTGGGCATCAAACATGATGACATCGTAGTCGCCACCGACACGGATCTACAAATCTCGGGCGAATACGCCGATTCATGGCTGGTCGTGACGAACGATCGTGTCATCGTGTTTCTTGTGGATGAGGAGACGGAAGAAGCGCTCATTCTCAAGGAAATGTCCATGGGAGACATTGAGACGGTGCGGACCGATACCCGCGTCGGCTCGGGGTTCCTCGAGGTCAAGATTGGCGGCGTTTTCGAGGAGCTGGTGCGCTTCTCGAACAAGAACGCAGACAAATTCGCCAAGATCACCATCCTGATGAAGTCGCTTGCAGAAGGCCGGCAGGTTCAGACGGACATTGGCGAGGAAGAGGTCAAAGGACGTTGCGAAAAATGCGGCGTCCGACTCCCCGATCGGCACATGAAAGTGTGCCCCAAATGCATGAAGCGTGGAGCGGTGTTTCTGCGGTTTTTGAGTCGCACGCGGTATTACTGGCCCCACATGATGTTCGCCATGGTGCTTGTGATTACGAGCATTCTCATTTCATTGGTACCGGCGCAATTGATGGCGGTATTGCTCGATAACATCCTGGGCGACAAAGAACTCAAGCCGTGGTTTGCCTTCGTGATATCCCTATTGGGACTCGAGGAGGACCGGGAGACATGGCTTTTGGTCGTAGTCGGTTCACTGGCCATGGCAACACTGATTGGCTCAATCATAACGGCCATGCGCGAGACGCTATCGGTATGGATCAAGAACCGTCTCGGCTATGAGCTTCGCCGGGATGTTTTTGAAAAACTCCAGGAACTGGCCGTCCGATTTCACGACGTACACCCGGTCGGGCAGTTGATGACACGCTGTACGCAAGATGTTGAGGCGCTTCAAAACTTCATCAACCAAATCACGTCAGGGTTTGGATACCAGTTGATTCAACTGTGTGGCGTGGCGGCGGCCATGCTCATAGTTGATGCCCGGCTTACGTTGTTTGCGGTGTTGCCGGCTCCCGTCGTAATGGGGTGTACCGTCTGGTTTTACCGGCGCGTCGTGCCCCGGTGGCGGAAATTTTGGATTACCCGCTCGAATCTGGCCAACATGCTCCATGGTACATTGAACGGTATTCGCGTCGTAAAGGCCTTTGCCCAGGAATCGCGGGAGGCGCAGCGATTCAGCAAGTACAGCGGCAAATTCCGCGACGCCGGCCTGCATGTCGAATACGTCAACGCCTGGTTCTACCCGACGATGGGGTGGGTGTTCCAACTCGGTAGCTATTTCGTCTGGATCGTAGGCGGCCTTGCCGTCTTGCGTGCCATCGATCCCGATGCCGCCAATATGACGCCGGGAACACTCATCATGTTCCTGGGTTATTTGGGCATGTTCTATGCCCCGCTCAATCATCTCACCCAAATGTCCACGTGGTTTACGCAGTTCACCACCCAAGCCCACCGGGTGTTCGAAGTGCTCGATGAAGAAACAGAGGTGTCGGAAAATCCGGATGCCGTGGACATCGAAATCCAGGGCGCCATTCAATTCAAGAACGTGACTTTCGGATACGACCCGCATATCCCTGTGTTGCACGACGTGAGCTTTCGGGTTGAACCGGGCGAGATGATCGGCATCGTGGGGCATAGTGGAAGCGGCAAATCGACCACGGTCAATCTAATCATGCGTTTCTATGACGCCACCGAAGGCGAAGTGATAGTCGACAACGTGGATATCCGGAGTATCCGAAAACCGTGCCTGCGGCGTCAGATCGGATTTGTGGCGCAGGATCCATTTCTGTCGCGAGGTTCGATCGCGGAAAATATCGCCTATGGCAACCCCGGCGTTGCCCCTGAGCGAATCTTGAACGCGGCCCTTGCCGCCAATGCCCATATGTTTATTACGCGCATCCACGATGGCTATGACACCTTGCTCGGCGAACGGGGAGCAGGCCTATCGGGCGGGGAACGTCAGCGTGTAGCCATTGCCCGGGCCCTGTTACACAATCCGAGGGTGCTGATCCTGGACGAAGCAACCTCAAGCGTGGATACCCTTGCGGAACGAGAGATTCAACGGGCCCTTGAAGCGTTGAGCTTGGGTCGAACGACTATTGCAATCGCCCACCGGCTCTCCACGCTGCGTAACTGCGACCGCATTCTCGTCTTCGAGGAAGGATGCATTCGGGAACAAGGTACCCACGAAGAACTCATGGACCTCAACGGCATCTATAAAAAGCTTGTTGAGATCCAGACTCAGCTCAGTAGTGATACCGGTTCCGTAGACAAGCTTATCGATACGGATAAGCTAAATACTATTGAGGAAGCACAAGGGAAGATCGAACACCCCAAAGAATCGCTCGAAGACAAATATCTACGACGGCAACGGCTTGAGATCCCCAAAATACAGTACTTTAATACAAAAAACATCCAGATCTACTCCAAGGATATGGGGGGCATGCGGGTCGAATATGAAGGCGAGGAATACGACAACGTGCATGCCTACCGATGCTTCCCCATCTCGCGACCCAGCGAGTTTATCGCGCTGTGGACGGGACAATCCGCCCTGGAGCATCGAGAGATTGGCATGATCCGGCGACTCAAGGAACTACCTCCCAGTTCCCGGCTAGCCGTCGAACACGAACTGTCGAAACGGTATTTCATCCATTACATTCAGCAGATCGAGGACATCAAGGAGGAAATGGGATTCCTGGTCTGGTCGGCGGAAACGGACAAAGGTCCGATGGAATTCCTGACGCGGCGTCATGATCGTAACTCGGTCATCGAAGTCAATACGAAGTGTCACATTATTGTGGACGTAGACAACAACCGGTATGAGATTGAAGATCTGGACACCCTCGATGCGACCAGCAAGAAAAAATTCCTGAATCTGTATTGGTAGAACGCAAAAACGGCCGAGGCGCAGATGTACTATCCGCGACTCGGCCGTATCATCTCAGGCGCTTTATCTGGTGAAGGCGTCGCGAATCGCGTGTCCAGTCGCGCTTACGTCCCGCCCGAACCCGCGCATCGTGTTGCAAGAGACCAAGGCACTCCCCAACAACAAACAGACAAAGGCTATGCTCAGGATTCGCAGTACTTTTTTCATGTTCACATCTCCTCAGTCGGCCGGGCCGATCGTCGATTTTATGTTGCACCCTAATAAACAATGGCGTACCAACGCCACAATACCTTAAGCCCTATCTTTGGTTCCATTGTACATCATTCGTTCATAAACGGCGTAATTGCCCGCCACCATCACGGGGACCGTGGCATGGTTCGTGGCATAGACCTTCCCCGCTTCTCCAAGTCGGATGCGCAAGGATGGATTATCGACCAGACATACGATGGCCGATGCCAAGGCCTCGGGATCTCGCGGTGGAACAAGCAGCCCCGTCTCATGGTCTTTGATGAGCTCCGGAATGCCGCCAGCAGCAGTCGCCACAATGGGGAGGCCACCCATCATGGCCTCGATAAGCACGCTTCCCAAGCCTTCCATATGGCTGGACAAGACGAACATATCGGCCGCGCGCATCAAGGCCGGTACGTCATCCCGAAATCCCAACAACCGCACCTGTTCGGCGAGATCAAGGCGTTCAATTTGCGACTCAATGGCCTCGCGCATAGGGCCTTCCCCCGCCAACAGCAACCGCACTTCCGGATGCGTTCGCTTTACTATGGCCATGGCATCCAGGAGTGTCGCATGATCCTTATGCTCGGCCAAAGCCGCCGCGCAAAGCAGCATGGGCGTATCCGCCGTCAGACCCAATAGTGACCGGTCAGCAGGCGCCACATCCAGCCGCATAGGATCCTGCGAACTCGGTACAATGCTGATCCGGGAGTCCGGGAGTCCATATTGGGTGAGAATCTGGCGTATACATTCCGAAATGGTAACAAAATGGTCCGTCTGCGCGTATTTCCAACGACTGAACAGGTTCCTCCGGGGTTTGACATCCACGCGACGGGTCATCACAACGCGGCCGCGCCCGGCCATTCGTGCAGCCAGACAGGCACTAGCATGGGCATGACCGGTGTGAGCATGGACGATATCCACCTGACGGGTACGGATGACGCGGGCAACGCGCCAAGCGCTTAGCAAATCCCATTCACCGCGAAGCGGGACGGGAACAGGGACGACATTGGGGTGATGGCGCAGACGTTTCATCAGCGCCCCTTGCGGTCTGCCGGCAAAAAATACGGGAGCGCATCGCTCGGCCAGTCCCTCCACCAAATAGGCAACCTGCTGTTCGCCGCCCCGCCATCCCGTATTATCATCGATATGGAGGGAAATGATCTCGGTCACGATAGGTCCAGCGCTTTTTCGACGGACATATCGGGCAGGTTCTCCATAATGATCCCCTTGAACATAGAGGCATCGAAATTCCGGGCATAGAGCACCACATGGTTGCGGGCGCCGAACGCAAGTTTGCTGCCGGCTTCAAAAAAATACCCGACAACCGGGGCAGCATTGGGGGAATATCGACGCCACACCGCCATGGCCGGATAGACGGAACAGGGACGCCCGTTTATCCAGGACCGAAGGCCGATGTTCAATGGAGCCAGATCAATGCCGCATTTGATGGTCTGCTCGGGCATAAAGCACTCGGGGATGCCTTCCATATCCGAAGCGGTCCGAATGGGGTCGAAAAACGACTCGGGCTCAAAACGAACGAAGAAAAAAAGCCGGTTGGGGTAAGTCCATGCGGGACGATCGAGATGGAACTTCGAGCAATCCAGACGTTCGGCGAGCTCGGTCGGCGGATGCACCCGCGCGCATAA
>PWNM01000237.1 GCA_003557825.1 Candidatus Hydrogenedentota bacterium
CGTGGCCTGGATTTCTTCCAGAAGCCCGACAGCTGGAACGGGGTCGGAGCGCATGATCTGGCGCATCGGCGCTGCCTCGAGACTAAGGTGGATATTTTTCAGCGCGCCGGGTAGACAAACCGGGAACCAATGGCCATTTTCTCTGGCGCGGCATTGACTTCGATTTGTTCATGGCGGCCAGCGACCGGCGCCCATCCCGAAACATACTGCTGGAAACCGCAGCGCGAATAATTCGCAGATTCTGATTATGAATAACAACGACCTCGGGCAACTGGCCCTCGAAAAACTTGTACAACTATGGCAAATCAGCCCAGAGCGAATGGTCAAGACTGATCAAGGTTTCGATTGGTGGCCAGGGCGATTCCGTGTCTCGATTATCGTCCAACCACCCAAATATCCCGAGGACACGGGAGCCTGGCGGATCCGTATTTCCACAGAATTTCTGCGCGAGGTACGTGTTGAGGATCCGAAGGTCCTAGGGTTACTACTCGAACTCGGAAAATTTGCGCCCACCTATTCGTTTGTGACTCCGCCGCCGGAGGTTGTCGAGAAGTACGGCATACCAACTCCTGGCACCGTAAAAATGGAGTCCACCATTTATCTACGTGAGGACGGCGCAGGCTGGCTTCCGGAGTTTTTCGGTCGCTTGGCAATCCTTCAACCCATCGACGCGGAGCGGCTCGCCGACGGATACGCCCAGATCCTGGGTGCGCAGCCGTGGACATCGAGCCCTGGGAAACCCGAGGCAGACGACTATCGAGACGAATTACTCGGGGTGGCCCATGCTCTTTATGTTCCTGCGGGCCGTGATCCGAGCCGTTGGATCGGAACAAACGAATTCTCGGATTTTGCCGAGCGATTCGCAAAGCAGGATACGTGTTTTGGCTTCGGAGATCCGAACGGAATGACACTCGAGACCCCTTTTGGCGAAGCCTCCGCACTGATTTTGTGCCGCACCGATGTCCCCCATCCCGATCTGGGATCCGGCCTGCTGGCCACCCTTCAACTCCCCTTCGGCAAGAGCCAGCAAGAAACCGATAACGAATCCATGTGGTTCAACTATTTCGAGTCAATTTCCTGGACCAACCACCCCCAACTGGGAGGATGGCATCCTCGGGCGCTACCTTCAGGAGACATGGCATCGGCACATGCGATGTTTTTTCCTAACATCATGTACCGCGAAGGCACCGCTACCAACGCCGCGCTATGGCTCTTGGGGAGGGCTCGGTGGGCCAGACAGACGTTCTGGCCCGACCTCGAAGATCTTACAATGGCGGAGATCCTCGAACGGCGGTTCTCGTCCGAAACCTGAACAGGGGCTTTTCGAGTAAAGAAACATGCACAGACAGGAGCAGGGGGGCATCTTGGCCTCATCAAGTGGCGGTCGGGGTCATCATTCGCGACCGGAACGCCTGGAGATCCGAGCCATTTGGTACGGGATTCCCATGCCAAACGGTTTGAAAAAAAGCACCGTTCCGTACCACGTCATAATCAGGAGGGTTTGAGCCGGCGGAGCTCTGGGAGGCGAGCGCGCGACCAAGAAAGCGCTACGAACCTCGCTATTCAAGTACACGCTGCATGCCGAAGAGGAACTGTTCGAGAAGGCCTATAGCTACATCCGGAAGCACTACTAAGGGGACGAGGGATGAACACCCAGAGCGAGAACAGTGCATCGAGTGCGACTTGGTTCGTCGGCGCCACTTTCGGGCACGGCACGGATGATCAGGCGGGGCGGTTCATCGCCGAGGGTATCTGGGAAGTTCGAAACCCGACCGATAAGGAAAGTGCCCAGGTACGTTCCATGCAGGCGGGTGAGCGCATTGCCATCAAGGCAACCTATACACGCAAGAACGTGCTGCCGTTCGATAATCGGGGACATACCGTCTCGGTTATGGGCATCAAGGCAGTGGGCACCATCCTCAGCAACCCGCAGGATGGTGAGCGGGTCAGGGTGCAATGGCAGGCATTTGAGCCAGTTCGTGAGTGGTATCTCTATACCTACCGGGGCACCATCTGGCGCATCGACCATGGGGATTGGATGAACGATGCGTTGATTACCTTCGCCTTTGAAGGCAAACCGCAGGATCTGGAGCGGTTCCGCAATGCGCCCTATTGGCGCGAACGCTTCGGCGACATAGCTCCTGAAAAGCGGCGTTTCCAGTGGACAGACTTCTACAAAGCAGTGGCGGAAAAACTGCTGACGTATGCTGACAACAGGGCGCCGCTGGTGGCCGCCATTCATGAAATCGGGAAACACGCCCCCAAGTTTCAAATTTTGCAGGACAAGTTTCCGGATGGAACAAGCGGTCCGTTGCGGGATATCTGCCCGTTCACCACTATGGGAACCTTCAATCGGTCAATGACCGATGCCAACCGCAAGATCATCGCCGCTGAGTTAGCTAAATTCCTGGATGTCACAGTTCCTGTGCCACCTTCGTTCGAAGGTATCCCCGTTCTCAACAACCAACGGTCTTGGTTTTTCGCCTACGCCGACAAGCGCGGTGCAGGCGATATCGACACGATATGGAAAGTATTCGTCGCCGCGAGCAGGATGGTCGATAGCGACCAGCCGGATACCCGGGATGCCTTCATCCAGGCTTACGACGAGGCGACGCAAGTATGGGGGGTTGCCTGGAATCTTTCGACCGGCCTTTATTGGGCGCATCCGTGGGAGTTTGTGACCCTCGACAGCCAATCGCGCCGCTACATCAACAAGCGACTTGGTCTGAATGTCGCCCTCAGTGGCCAGCAAGGCCCCTGTGACGGGCAAAGTTATTTGAAGCTGACGGACGATCTGCGCTCTCGCTTCAGCGAAGACGGTTATCCAGTCCACAGTTTTCCAGATCTGTCGCTTGCGTCATGGAAGTACAAGGACCCGACCGATGCAGTTGCCCCGCCCCGTGAGATTAATGATGGTGTCAATGGAGAACAGGAAACTACCGAGAATGTTCGGGAAGCATTTCAGGCAGCTGCGCCTATCGTGCCGTACTCGGTTGAGGAGATTGTGAGGGATGGATGCTTTTTTGAGCAGGGCGAGATTGAGCTTTTTTTGGATCGGCTACGAACCAAGAAGAACCTGATCCTTCAGGGGCCTCCTGGCACGGGAAAAACCTGGCTCGCCAAGCGGCTGGCGTTTGCTTTGATGGGACAGAAGGACGACAGCAAAGTCCGCGCTGTTCAGTTTCATCCGAATCTATCCTACGAGGATTTCGTTCGAGGCTGGCGCCCGATCGGGGAGGGCAAGTTGTCGCTGGCGGACGGAGTCTTCATGGAAGCAATCAAGGCCGCGAGCAAAGAGACGTCGTCGAAGTTGGTCGTGGTGATCGAGGAGATCAATCGTGGTAACCCCGCGCAGATCTTCGGGGAGATGTTGACACTGCTGGAGGCTGGAAAACGCACGCCCGACGCGGCACTGGAGCTCTGTTATCCCGATGCAGATGGCGGGCGTCGTCCGGTCCATATTCCCGATAATCTTTATGTAATCGGTACCATGAACGTCGCCGACCGATCACTTGCGCTGGTCGATCTGGCACTGCGTCGGCGCTTTGCGTTCGTAGGACTCGAGCCGAGGCTCGGCCCTGTTTGGCAGGATTGGGTGGCCAAGAAGCGTGCTGTCGATCCAGCCCTGGTCCCGGATATCGAACGCCGAATCACCGAACTGAACGACCAGATCGCAGCGGATGCCCGTCTTGGCAAACAATTCCGGATTGGCCACAGCTATGTGACGCCTGAACATCGTCTAGAACCTGGCGGTACGAAGAAGTGGTTCCGGCAAGTCGTGGAGACGGAGATCGGTCCGCTGCTGGATGAGTATTGGTTCGACGCACCCGACGAAGCACAAAAGGCTATCGCACGGCTGAAGCAGGAATGGTGATGACCGCCGCCGCGGAACAGGTGCCAAGCGTACCCGCAAGCGCTGAGGGGTTCATCGGACGCATTCCGGTGCGAAACCTCTGGCTCCTGATGCTATATGCCTCGGACTTGTTCCGCACTGGGGGGATCGGAAGCATCGGCCTCGAAGACAACCCGGACGACTTGCCGGACCTGGTCGCCGAGATTCTTGCCCATGCGGTTGACGTTCGACAGCGTCGCCGTTTGAGCCTTGGACATCAATCTCGTGATGCGGTGCTCAACCGCGTGCGTGGTCGAATCGATGTATTGGCCACGGAGCGCCATCAGTTGCTGGCTAGAGGCTTGGTGGCGTGCCGATTCGACGAACTCACCATCGACACCCCGCGTAATCGCTTTGTCCGTGCAGCCCTGGAATCCGTCTCCAGAATCGTCCAGAGAAAGGTCGTTGCCCATCGGTGCCGCACACTGGCAAGTGGCATGAAGACAATGGGCGTATCGGGCGACACACCGACCCGTGCCCAAATGAGCACCGATCGTTTTGGCCGTAATGATGCGGACGATCGATTCATGGTTGCAGCCGCAAAGCTCGCTTTTGATCTGGCGCTACCTACTGAGGCATCTGGCGCAAACGTGCTCTCTTTACCTGATCGTGAGGCAACCTGGGTACGTCGACTGTTCGAGCGCGCGGTGGGCGGATTCTACGACGTGGTATTGAGCCCTCAAGGATGGCGCGTGCTGTCGGGCGGGACCATAAGCTGGCAGATCGAGCAGAAGACGTCTGGTATCGACAAGATACTGCCGAAGATGCGAACCGATGTCGTGCTGGACCACCCAACAGCCGGACGACGGATCGTCATTGACACCAAGTTCACATCGATCGTTACTCGCGGCTGGTACCGTGAGGAAACCCTACGAAGTCACTATTTGTACCAGATCTACGCTTACCTGCGCTCTCAAGTGGGGCACGGTGATGCGCTTGCTGATTGCGCCAGCGGATTATTGCTTCACCCCGCCATCGGGCAGATGGTCGATGAGTCGTTGCTAATCCAAGGGCACCGCATTCGGTTTGCTACCGTGGATCTGGCGGCGTCTACTACGGACATTCGCGCGCAACTGATGCGACTCTGCGAGCCGATCCAGCCAGTGACGACGGGTCCATGATAAGCATGGACCGAATCGCCATCGAAACCTGGGAAAACACGGATAAGGAAGGCTGGAGTGCTATGCTTCTTGGCAATGGTGCCAGCATCGCCATCCACAAAACATTCGCATATCCAACACTGCACAGCGTCGCTGATGCAAAAGGACTGCTCCCTTCCACTGGGCCCATATTCGCGAAACTCGGAACGACCGACTTTGAGCACGTTCTGCTCGCATGCTGGTATGCCGAGCACGTCAATCTCGCCTTGGGGACACCTTCGGCGGATATCTCTAGGGCCTATGCGGAAGTGCGTACAGCACTTATCGAGGCAGTGCACAGCGTACATCCCGCACATGCCGATGTCGCCCCCGACCTGCAACGAGCGGGTTGTTTTGCCAGCAGGTTTCCTACTGTCGTCAGTCTCAATTACGACCTTACCTTGTACTGGGCCATGCTGTTGTTCAACGCAGCAAACGGCAGTTGGTTCAAGGACGTCTTTCATCACGGTAAGTTTCAGACGGATTGGGGGTATCTGCGCAGGCCGCTTCCCCCGGCCGCAGAAGCCGCACTAGTGTTTTTTCCTCACGGCAGTCTGGCGATAGCGCGTGACCACCTTGGTGATGAGACAAAAATCGATGTTGGCTCAGGGACCGAAGGTGACTTGCTTGACACGATCATCCAGAGATGGGCGTCCGGGCGCTGGATACCGGTTTTTGTTAGCGAGGGAACCAGTAAGGAGAAAGTTGCCGCGATTCAACGGAGTCACTACCTGACGAACGTGTATGAGAAGGTCCTGCGCGCGCTCGGAGAGAGTTTAGTCGTTTATGGCTGGAGCTTTGACGAACGGGATCAGCATGTGCTTGATGCCATTGCGGCAAGGCCGCCTGAACGAATGGCTGTCTCCGTTTTCACTGGTCTCACAGAACCGGATCAGCAGGCGTTCTGCCACCAAGTCCTTAAGGCGGCTCGTCGGTCTTTGCCAGGCACCACCGTGACGTTTTTTGATTCGCAGAGCCCTGGTTGCTGGAACAATCCATAACCATGATGGTTCATTTAGATTGATTTGCCCCGAGAACGAGGCTCGACTGTCTACATCGGTGATCAGCGAGGTAACCTCGGCCTCGGGGCCCGATCCAGAATATTTCAAGCATCAAACTCGCCCGTCCAGGATGCGGTAGACCGAAACCGGTAAAGTACCCGGCCGTAAGGTGCTTGGCGGTGAACGGGGCCGCGTCCGCATTACGTGTAGCCACCGGCCCCGCGGGACGCGAAGGCGGAGACCGTACAGGCGCAGACTGAGGCGTTCTCGGTAAGGTGGGCGGCGTAATCCGATGCGTGCTGTGGCAACCCGGAGGCATCTCTTTCTTTCGCCGCCGAGGACGGAGCAATGAAATGATGACCCAACGCCCATCCAAACGGCCGGAATTTTCCGATGCGTTGATCCTCTCCGCCGCCTACTCTGGCAGTCCTGGGTCGATCGGGCACTGCGAACTCGCGGTTCGATGGCACCAGGACAGCGTGCAATTGTGGGCGTGGACAGACGCTTTAGGTCTTGAAAAGCGTCACACATGGCCGAAATCGGCCACGTACTTGACCATGGTTGACGATGTGCTGGCTGACGAAGCGATCCCTGCCGCCGTATCGCTGCACAAAATAGCCATCATTCGCGATCGCCCTCCTCTCGGAGATCTTCTCGCCTTCGTGTATGCCGATGAGGAACCCAATCGTGGCATTGCAGAGTTGCTCCTGCAGCTACCCGAGAGCGTGCTCGTTCGACTGGCCACAGAACGCCATGGCCTTAGGTCTC
>PWNM01000532.1 GCA_003557825.1 Candidatus Hydrogenedentota bacterium
TATCGCAATCCAGGAATCATGGACCAAGTCGAGATCGGGGCCATGCCTCCCGTCGAGGGCGATATCGCCCATTCCTTCGATCATATGCGGCAGGATGGCATTGCCGTGCATGCCGTGCCGGCCAGCGGGTTTGTCGTCGATGTGGACCGGCCCTGGCACATCATGGAAGCAAACTATGCCGCAGCGCAGCATTGGTTTGAGACGTTGGAAAAGACGGTCATCGGCCAGGGGGCTTCGGTGGACGACGGAGCGGACATCGCCGCCGACGCCAAACTATACCTTGAACCGGGCGCACATATCGGTAAAGGCTGCCATATTGGCGGCTCGGTGGCCCTTGGCGCAGGCAGTCAGGTCGTCCGGGGGGCCATTCTCCAGGGCGATACCTTCGTCGGAGCCCGGACCGAGTGTAAGGATTACTGTCTCATCAGCCCGGGTTCCGTCCTGGGATCGCGCTGTATTTTTGGCCACGGAGCCGAGTTTGACGGAGTAACTTTCGACACGGTCTATTTATGGCATTATTGCGAGATCGCCGGTCTCATGGGCAACAATGTCGATATCGGCGCGGCCACGGTTTGCGGCACGTTGCGCTTCGACAACGGCGTGCGAATCCAAAATGTCCGCGGCCACAAGGAACGACCGGCCCGGTTCGGTTCGAGTACGTTCATTGGCGACTACTGCCGCACGGGCGTGAATGTCGTTTTCATGCCCGGTATCAAGGTCGGCGCTTATTCCTGTATAGGAGCGGGGGCCATACTGTACGAGGATGTGCCCGAACGGACTTTGCTTATTCCAAAGCAAGAGCACATACTCAAACCTTGGGGTCCCGAAAAATACGGTTGGTAGGCTCCGTTGCGGTGTGTTCTTGTCCCGCGTTGCGGGTGGCACGATGGGGGGAGCGCCTACGATGCCTCCCATGCCCGGCCCACATGGGCATCGATAAACACCCGGGCCAGGTCGGGATCGAAATGTTTCCCCCGTTCGCTTTCAATGTGTGCGACGGCCTCTTCATGGGTGCTGTGACCTTCACGATAATGGCGCGGGCTGGTCATGGCACAATAGACATCCAGGATCTTCATGGCCCGAGCCAGGAGGGGTATCTCGTCTTTCTCGAGTCCATCCGGATACCCTGTGCCGTCGTAACAGCAATGATGCCGGTGGATGATGGGCTCGACATCTTCGAATCCCTCGAGTTCGCGGATGATTTCGGCTCCGAGGGCGGAATGACCCTGCAACAGGACCCACTCATCGTAGGTGAGGACCGATTTTTTGAGCAGCACATCGTTCGATATGCGCGTTTTGCCCAGATCATGGAGGTAGGCGCCCCGTTCCAGCGCCAGTCGGTCGGCCGGGTCAAGGCACAAGGCCTCCGCAAAACGTCCCGCATGTTCGACCATACGCTGCGTGCTGCCGGGGAGCATGTCTTCGCGGGCATCGAGGGCCATGGCGACGAGTCCCAAGAGCGTTTCGTTTCGGCATGCCTGTGTTAGGGCGAGCGAAACAGCTGCATCGAGTTGGGTTTGATCGGCGATCAGCGCCGCAGCTCCCGGAGGCAGCGTGCCACCCGGCATGCAGACTATGGCCTCGATGGGCTCATTCGCCGTTGTTTTCGATAGGGCTGATTCAACTGCTGATACGTCGCCAACAACCGCAATTCGTTTGATCATAGCTCCTCCTTCTAGTGTCGCGGGCATCTTAGCAAGACGACAGGACGGGGGCAAGTCGATAGTTGGTCTCCATTAATGGAGAAACGGCGTTAGGAAGGTTCCTAACGCCGTTTCCAATCGCATATGGGAGGCCGGGCCGTTAATTCATGGACGCCCAGCCGACGTCTTTGCCAAGACTGTAAACCTCGACATTGATAAGACCCGCTTTCGGATCCAGCTCGCGCATGGCCGCTTTGCTCAGGTCGATGACCCGATCTCCCACATAGGGGCCACGATCGTTTAAGCGGGCGATGACGTACCTTCCGTTTTCCGCGACAACGAGATAATACGTGCCAAATTCGCCGTCTAACATGGCGCACGTGAACTCATCGTCCCGGAAACGTTCCCCCGAGGCGGTAATGTGACTGCTGCTCGCCACCGTATAATAAGACGCTTCACCCGCTACCACGGGTTGGAGCGGCTGTTGGGACAGCAGCATCAAGGCTACCACTTCAAGCATGGTCGTCTTTTCCTCCTTTTGTGGATGCTGGAGTCCGGTCGTATTCCCAGATTCGCAGCCATCCCTTCTAAAGATGATCGGGCTATGGTAACAAAATATGACCCATATTGCAATCCCGAATCCAGAAAAACCATGCCGGTGTTGTTTGTCTAAGATTCCCTGAAACGGAGCGTCCATCGGACGGGACCGCCGTGCTCGGTGGAGCATACAAGCCGTACGAGGTCCGTTTCTTCGGTCTCGACGACCGTAAAGCGTGCTTCGGCATCATCAGCGAGAACCTCAACCGGCTCCATGCCATTCGCCGCGATGATGATAGTCATCGGCTCGTCTTCGACACAATGTGCGACGCCGGTTAGGGCTTGGGTGTCCGGATTCCACTCTACCTGATCCAGTTCAAGGTATCCTTGCATGATATGGCGATCTGTGCCCAAGACCTGGGGGCGGTCGAGTACGCGTCGCATCGAGAGCATCCGGGCTTCGTAGGGCCGCAAAGTTTGCCTGATCGAGCTGGAGCCGTCGAAAGCGCCCACGAGGTAGTCGTTCCAAAAATCGTACGCATAGTACCGTGCCTCGGGATCCAGGGCCAGTCCGCCATCGACATTCGCCGTTGCCATGGGCACATCGAGCCCCATTTCCTCGTCGCTCGCGTTATGCAAGGTAACCTGATGCCAATCGGGGCTTACAACATACTGGAAAACGCTAGGGAACCGCTGTTTGAAGGCATTTACCGGCCGCGCCGATTGGGGGGTGGTGTGATACGGAAAGGCGCGGCTGAGCGCATGCACCATTTCGGGGGTAAACCGGGCAAAACTGTTGCCCAAGAGGAATCGACCGCTGACCACATAGGACATGGTGACAACGGCGCGCATGGCATCAACGCCCCCTGCGTCCTGCGCCCGAGCCAGGTTTTTCGAGTCCATATCATAGTTGATAATGACCCGGTTTTTGTACCAACGCAGGCTTCCGCGGGCGACCATCTCAGGGGTCATCACATCCGTATCTCCCCAAATCCGTTCCGAATCGGTAACGCCGCGGCTGACATCGGAACCCCGGTTTAGATCACGTTCATGAACATAGGAATGGGGGCCCAGACCTTTCTTGGCCCATGCAAAAATATTCCGATATGCTTTGGCGCTGGTGCTATATGGATCGTAGAATCCGCCTTCATCATGCCAACCCGTATTGGGGTAGTCGTACATCAGCCCCTCGATACCCCCGCTACGCAGGTTATCGAAGACGCCTTCGTAGTGTTTGAGGAAGCCGGGATGGGTGAAGTCGATGCGTCGATCCATGAGGTCGGGGTGGGTGTAATCGTCGTCATAGTCGGAGTCATCCATCCGAAGCATCCATTCGGGAAAGGTTTCGGCAAAGTCCTTGGATGCCACGCCGGTCTGGACATACATCAAGGGCAAACCGCCCAGGTACCGCACTTCCGAACCCCACTTGCGAGTGGTTTCGTAGGGTTCTTTCAGGTGACCGCCCTCGACGACGATGTTGTACGGATTCACTCCGCTGCCGTACATCTGCCACCGTTTGTCGTCCCACCAGCCCTGCTGATTGTTCACGCCATAGTTGTCCGGAACGAGCCGAATGGCCACCGGGCTATAACGAAGAAAACCGGACTCGACTACCCGCTGCATTTCGGCCACAGCTCCCGGCGAATCATTGATAGCCGGGCCGCCTCCGAAAGAAGGATGCTGGGCATACCAAAGGCAAACGGATGGAAACGTGTACATGGCCAGCTTGATTTCCTGGGCATCGCGTACCGCCAAGCCGTATTGCTCAAGAGCATCGAAGGGATCGGGCGTCATCACGTCCAGATAGAAGTAATCATGGGGCAAATAGGCCATACCCGGGTCGATCCGGCGTCCAACGGGATCTTCGGCATAGAGATGAACCGCCAACGTTTCGGGAGCCGCCCCGGTTTCGAGGGCAATATCGCCCCGCGCTAGGGGTTTCCGTTCATCTACCTCTCGGAGCCATACCTCGCTTAAGATGGCATTCGGACCTTCACTGCGCTGGATGCGCAGGCGGAGCTGGCCTGTTTCATACAGTTCCGGTTCGGGATAATAGCGAAACTCTTCGGGCCAGCCTCGGGTTACCATGGCCGGTACCGGCTGTGCCTCCGCCAAGACCACTTCCGGCGTATCCGCTCCGCCATCGACCACGATATTCTGGGTACGAATGGGATTGGCGTCAAACCAAGTGAAGCCCAGTTCATAGGTTCGCGCAGGATCCAGGCCCTCGGCGCGCACGACCAGTTCATCGGGGTCAAAGGCAATACGGGTGAACTCATCCGGTATGGGTGCGGAAAAACGGAAGGGTTCCCCAATGTCGAGTATTAAACGAATCCCTTCGTCATCTTCAGCTTCCTCCTCTTCCCCCAGGTTGAGGTACAGGAGCGCTTCGGCCTCTGGTCCCACCGTTCCGGTAATCAGTTCTTTCCGGGTACGATATTCACCAATCTCGACCAGCTTTTCAAACTCGTCGTAGGTAAGCCCACCCATGACCATTGAGCGCCTGGCATCGCCGTCGCCGAAGGTCACCAACATGTTGTTCAAGGATCTTAGGTATTCCGAGATCACGATGCTGGTGTTCACGCCGCCGCCGCGACCATCGAGCATGGCGAAATTCTCGGACAATGCCTGTCCGGGAAATCCTGTCCCATCATCAATGACCGCAATACGCGTAAGCTGTAAGGGTTCCGCGTGCGTGTTTTCAACTCCTGCCCTTAGCGCCAGGGCGTCCGTGCCGGGCATAAAGGCGGCCTGAAACAGGAGGGCTGGGGCATCGGCGGTTGTACTGGTAATGGTAAGCCACTCCCCTGCCAACGGCCCGAGTTCCTTTGTGCTGATGCTCCAATGGTGTTTTCGTCCAGGGTCATTGGATGCATAGTCGTTGCAGGACACAACGGCTTGATGCAGATAAATCTCGCCTGTTCGGCTGTTTATCACATCATAATGGCCCTTGTCCAAATCGAATTGCAGGGCGACCTGCTCGTTTTGAAGTATGGCGGTGTTCCCATCTTGGTAGATGGCCGGCGAATCGGCATATGCCGCGCCCGCGACTCCCGTCAGGATGGCGATGGCGATTGCATTTGAGATCAAGGCTTGCATTGTCATGTCTCCCATTCTATTGTTGTGTTTCATTGTCATATGCGTGTGGCGCCTTCTGGCGTTCAACCTACGCCGAAGGACCGATCTTCCATTAAAGCGCTGCGGCCTCCATCCATTAGAATGGTATTGCCCGTAATGAACCCGGCATGGGGACTGGCCAAAAATGCGCAGAGTCCGCCCACTTCCTCCACAGAGCCGATTCGGCCAACCGGGTGAATGGACTCTACTCGGCGGCGTTCGGCCTGCGGATCGGGGAAGGAGTCGAACCAAGGAGCCGTGGCTTCGGTCTCAATGTATCCCGGAGCAATGCCGACCACCCGGCAACGGGGCGCCCACTCGAGGGCTAACGATTGTACAAGAGCAACCAAGCCGGCCTTTGCCACGTTGTAGGGGAAACAGCCGGGCATGGTGGCATAGGCATGATTTGAGGTCATGATTAAGGCCACTGGGTTCGCCCCCTGCTCCAACAGGAATTTGGCCTGTTTCATCAACAACCAATGCCCCCGAAGATTGAGGGCATCGTTATAGTCCCAGTCCTTTTCCGTGCACCCATCGACCCCCTTGAAGACATTGATACCGGCGTTCGATACAAGAATGTCCAATCCATCAAAGGCCTTGCTCGCTGCCATTACCAGACTCTCGATATCGGTCGAGACGGTAACATCGGATTGGATGTAGATTGCTTTCCGCCCCCAGGCCGTTGCATGTTCGACAAATCGTTGAGCGGCTGGGTCCTCACTGGAACGACGACCGCATCCGATCACATCGCAGCCGGCTTCCGTAAAAACGCGGGCGATTCCTGCGCCGAGACCGCTGGTCACCCCGGTTATAAGGGCTCGTTTTCCTGATAAATCGATGGACAGCGCCATGATTCCCGATCCTTTTGTTTTACTGGGTTATACATAGAAGGTGCGGTCCTCGGGCGTCGTACGGAGCCCGGGATGCGCCTCGAGTTCTTCTTCTACCAAGTCCACGCCAAGTCCCGGACGAGATGAAAGCTGGAGCACGCCTTCATGCACATCCAATGGACGATCGATGACGGTATCGCGCCATGGGACATCGTTGAACATAAATTCGAGGCGGTACAGATTCGGAATGGCCGCCGCAACATGGGCCGAGGCCAAGGTGCTTAACGGCCCATTGGGATTGTGAGGTGCGACCAGTACGCCATAGGCCTCGGCCATGGTAGCGATGCGTTTGAGTTCCGACGGTCCCCCTGTCCGAGTGATGGCCGGCATGATGACATCGCAAACATGGGACTCGAGAACAGGGCGGAAACCATAGCGGGTGTAATGCCGTTCGCCCACACAGATGGGCGCGTCGCCAGGCAGCCGATCTCGCAGTGCCCGTAAGGTCTCTACGCTCTCGGGACCCGCCGGTTCCTCGTACCAATTCATGCGATAGGAAGCCATACGCGACGCCATGGAAACGGCGGTCTGAAAGTTAAGCAGGGCATGGGTTTCGACCATGAGATCGACATCTGGTCCCACGGCTTCACGGACGGCGGCAA
>PWNM01000592.1 GCA_003557825.1 Candidatus Hydrogenedentota bacterium
CGTGCGGGGCACATCGAGGCCCACGGTGTGGTCCTTGGATGACGCCCGGTGATTGGTCAGCGCCTTGCGCTTGGTCGGATTGCAGGGCAGGTCGCCCGGACGGGAGTTTTCGCCGATGATCATCCCTTCGTACACAGGGCGCATGGGCGATACAAACAGGGCACCCCGCTGCTGAAGGTTTTCCAGACTGTAGGTGGTGGCCTCACCGGTGTCGAGGCTGATCATCGAACCGCGATTGCGCGCCGCGATATCCCCAGCCCACCGGTCGTATCCGGTGAAGCGCGAGGCCATGATACCCAAGCCGCGGGTGCTGGTGAGAAACTCGCTGCGAAATCCGATCAGTCCCCGCGTGGGGATGCGAAACTGAAGCCGAACCATACCGGTATTGTTGTTTTCGAAACCGGCCAGATGCCCTTTGCGCCGGGTGAGTTTGTCGATCATCGTGCCTTGGTATTCCATGGGCACGTCGATGGTGAGTTCCTCGAATGGTTCGAGCAGATGGCCTTCCCGGTCGCGGTGGGTAATGATCTCTGGCGGTGACACGCACAGTTCCATGCCTTCGCGCCGCATCTCTTCGATCAAGATCGCCAGGTGCAGTTCGCCCCGGCCCGACACTTTCATGGCGTCGCCCCGATCCGTGTCCTCGACGCGCATGGCCACGTTGGTGCGCAGCTCACGCTCCAGGCGGGATTTGATCTGCCGAATGGTCACGGCATCGCCGTCCCGTCCAGCAAAGGGTCCGCTGTTGACCATAAACAACATCGATACGGTCGGCTCTTCGATGTCGAGAGGCGGTAAAGCGCGATCCTCCAACCCCGGCGCGGCGATGGTGTCGCCAATACCCAGCGACTTGGGTCCGGCAATAGTCACGATGTCGCCCGCGCCCACTTCGTCGCAGGCCACGGCTTCCAAACCCCGCGTCGCCCACAGGTAGGTAGCCCGTTCGGCATCGCAACCCGTCACTTCCCACGTATCGTCCTCGCCCTCCGCCTGGCGTAGCCACTCCGCTTGCTCTCGACGCGTGGTAATGCGCAGAATGGGATCCCCCTTGCGCAACCGTCCCTGAAGCACGCGGCCCGTGCCGGTACGACCGATATGATCGTTCCAGCCGAGGGTACTCACTTGCATTAAGAAGGGCGCTTCCTCGTCGCCTTCGGGCATGGGCGCTTCATCGATAAGGGTCTCAAACAACGGCGTCAGGCCATCGCGCGTATCTCCCTCGAGGTCACGCACCATCCAACCATCCAGCCCCGAACCGTAGAGGACCGGGAAGTCGCACTGGGCATCGTTTGCGCCCAGTTCGATAAAGAGATCAAAGGTCTTGTCCAACACCCGGTCCGGATCGGCATTGGGGCGGTCGACTTTGTTGATAATCACGATGGGGCGGAGCCCGAGTCGCAGGGCCCGCATCAGCACATAGCGCGTCTGAGGCATGGGGCCTTCGTTGGCGTCGACCAGCAGCAGCACGGAATCCACCATGGACAGGATCCGCTCGACCTCGCCCGAAAAATCGGCATGGCCCGGCGTGTCGATGATATTGATGCGATACCCGTTCCACTCGACCGTGCAATGCTTCGAGCGAATGGTGATACCCCGTTCCCGTTCGAGCTCGTTGCTATCCATCACCCGCTCGGCCATTTGGGCATGCTCCCGGAACACATGGGCCTCGCGAAAGATACCATCGATCAGCGTGGTTTTACCATGGTCAATATGGGCGATAATCGCCACATTTCGGATGCGTTCCAGGGGAGTCATACTCCGGGTACCCTCATTTACGTGTGTTGCGTTTCGGTCTAGTCCAGGCGGGATGCGCTACGAAAGGACGGGGAAGTATATACAATTCGCACACCAAGCCGCAAATGGAAACGGCAGCACAGGGTTGAAGATAAATCGGACTTGGCAATTTGCCATGAAACGAAGACCCTATCCAAACGGCAGGTAGATCTGACAGGCCTAAAGACCGAACCTCTTGGTAAAAGACTGGCGTTAACCAACTGTGCTGCATTGCCCCACCTCCGCCACATCTCGGGACGCGGCCAAAAGACATGCTTCCCCCGAAAACAGGCCTGGGTTGCATTTTGTCAGTGGATTGGTTAGAATTCTAACCATGAAGAAAGTCTGTCAGCTGGACATACAGCTCACCGAAACGGTGTGCATGCGCGCATCCCTCAAGGGACGTCCCACGCCGCCTTGAGGCCGGCTCCTCCATCCTCTTTCCATTGTTCGTTTCAACTATCCCATCGCCTGCGTTGTGTGCGCCCCCAGACCCTTGGTGTCTCCAGCGGCCTCTTCGCGCGAGCGATACCAAACAGTTTATAGGGAGTTTATCCATGGCGGAACATCACCCGCTTGCCCACGAAATCAGCCGACGACGCACCTTCGCGATCATCTCGCATCCGGACGCCGGAAAAACAACCCTCACGGAGAAATTCCTCCTGTACGGCGGGGCCGTGAAGATGGCGGGGTCGGTCACCACACGGAAGCGCGAACGGGCCACGACTTCGGATTGGCTCGAACTCGAGCGGAAACGGGGCATCTCGGTAAGTTCGACGGTGCTCCAGTTTGATTACCACGGCTTTCGCATCAACCTGTTGGATACGCCCGGCCACCAAGATTTTTCGGAGGATACCTATCGGGTGTTGACCGCGGTAGACGCCGTGATTATGGTCATCGACGCCGGTAAAGGCATCGAGGCCCAAACATTAAAACTCTTCGACGTCTGCAAACGCCGAAACGTTCCCATATTCACCTTCATGAACAAGCTCGACCGACCCACCCGCGATCCCCTGGAGCTTCTGGATGAGCTGGAGGATGTGTTGGGGCTATCGGCCTATCCCGTCAACTGGCCTCTGGGGACGGGCGCCCAGTTCAAGGGCATCTGGGACCGGCGCACCATGAAGGCCCATCTCTTTGAACGTACGCCCGGCGGGGCGTTTCGCGCTCCGGTGGCGACGGCCGGGCTGGC
Source organism: Candidatus Hydrogenedentota bacterium (assembly GCA_003557825.1). GTDB lineage: Bacteria > Hydrogenedentota > Hydrogenedentia > Hydrogenedentales > SLHB01 > PWNM01. The sequence continues at coordinate 2,966 of PWNM01000592.1, forward strand.
CGATCCGATGATTCGCGAACGGTTGGACGAAAACACCTTCCATCAAGTCTGCGAGGAGATCGAACTGCTCGACGCGGCGGGCACGAGCTATGATCCCGATGCATTGAAGGCTGCGGAGACGACACCGGTGTATTTCGGGAGCGCCGTCAATAATTTCGGCATCGAGCTGTTGCTCGACGGATTTCTTGACCACGCGCCGCCCCCCGCGCCCCGGCCCGGCCGGACGGGAACGCTCGTAGAGCCCGACCACGGGGCGTTCTCCGGGTTTGTATTCAAAATTCAGGCGAACATGGATCCCCAACACCGCGACCAGGTGGCCTTTATCCGCGTGGTATCGGGCAAATTCTCCCGAGACATGACGGTGATCCATGGAAGTACGGGACGCAAAATCCGTTTGTCCAATTCCAGCAAGGTATTCGGCATCGAGCGCGAAACCATGGACGAGGCCTATCCGGGCGACGTCGTCGGAATCGTGTGCAAAGGCGGGTTCGCCATCGGCGACACGGTTACGGAAGACCCGGATGTGTCCTATGATCAAATCCCTGCCTTCGCCCCCGAATGCTTCGCCCATATCGAAAGCACGTCGTCGTCGGAAGCCAAACGGTTTCGCAGCGGTATCGAGCAGCTTCTCAAAGAGGGCGTAGCCCAGGTGTTCGAACTGCCCGATTCCCACGGACAGACGCGCCTGTTGGGAGCCGCAGGCCCCCTGCAATTCGAAGTGATGCAATACCGGCTGGAGAACGAATACGGGGCGCACACCCGATGGGAATACGCCCCCTGGAAACTGGCCCGATGGTTGCACCCCGATACCGATGATCGGGCATTGACCTGGCCCGCCGGTACCCAACTGGTTATGGACTCCAAGAGGCAACCGGTAGTCTTATTTCGGGATGACTGGACGCGTACGTACTACGAAGAACGCAACCCCGATGTGGCATTGAGCGCCTATCCCTTTACGTATGTAACCGAACTAACGGGCAGCGAGGCATAACGAAGCTCCGGCCATTGCCACCGTCTGTTCCGCGGATCACCATATGTTACGAACGATGAAATCAGGCGCTACCGGATGACCAGGAGCCAGTCCTCCGTCGTGGGCGGCTGGAAATAGCCTGCCTCTTCGGGGACGGCATCCGTCCATTCCGCCGTGCGAGGATCGAACCACTTCGTCGCAAGCCCCGGTTGGAATAGATCCATATCGACCTGGAGCAGCCCGCCATGGCAGACGAAAATCGCAGCGCGGTCGTAGTTTGGCGATCGGGCCGCTCCGATGGACGCGTCGGCGCTTGCTCCTCCACTCCCAAGCTCGGGCAATCCGTTGGACGAGGTCGCTGTGGTACGAAGCCGCATCTCATAGAATGCATCGGACTGTCCAAGGGTGAAATTACGATGCGAGGTGCCTTGCGATAGGGTGACGATACGGGCCGGACCGCTCTGATCCAAAGTTGCGGGCGTAATCCACGCCTCCAAGGTCAGGGCATGGCTCTCCTGGATGGCCGCCGTCAATTGCTCGGTGGGGGCCTCCGTAGCAATGCCGGCATCTCCGTGAACCGCGAGTCCGTCGTCGGTCCACGCCACCGCATCCGGGGTTTCGATGCGCAAGGAAAGATCCGGTCCTTGTCCGGATACATCGTGAACCGCGTTGCCGTCGCCTTCCGCGAATGTATACTGCGCCAGAAGTCCCTGCCGATGTTGGACTGTTCCGAGGGCATAGTGGTCTGCGATCTCGGAAGCATCCAATGCCCGATTGTACAGGGCCACGCCGTGATAGGCGCCGCGCCACCCGCGACCTTCCGGCAACTCGCTCGCCAATCCCAACCGCATCGAGGCGTCCCAGTTGGATAGATCGCCGTCGATGACGGCTTCGGTGGTCTTTTTGCCGTTCACGTAGAAGCGCGCCGTTCCATCCGTGCTGCGGGTATACGCCACATGGGTCTTTTCCGTTTGGACTTTGCCGGTCTCGTTCATGACCAGGTCGACAAATCCGATATCCGGTTCGATCTCGGGCCAGCCAAGGGCATCCATCAAGACCCGGGCGCTGCGGATGTATGCTTGCGCCTCGGTGCTTAATCCCGCACCGTGCAGCGGCCCCTGATCGGTCCAGGCGCTGGGGCGATGGAATCGCGCCGAGGCCATACCGCCCAAGGCATTCCGCCACAGCCGCCGCAGCCCCTCTTCATAGCCGCCGCCATGGGTGACGCCGCCATACATCTTCACATTGTTGATGGGACGGGGGAAATCGGCGATGCGTCGGCGTTGTTCCTGCGCATTGTCCCAATGGGATTGGCCGACCTGATGATTGTTTTGGGAAATATCAACGTAGCTGTACAGTTCGGGGTGGTCAAAGGTGCGGCGATGCATCGGGTGGGACAAATCCGACGGGTCCCACATCTCGGTGACATGTGCATTGACGCCGACCGCTTCCGCCGCATCCTGTATGTACCGCGCCCAATAGGCTCCCCATTCGGCCTCCTCGTTGGTTTCATTTGAGATGCAGTAGAGGATATGACCGTGGGGAAGGGTATAGGACAGCATCTTGTCCACAAAGGCCTGTTGGAACGGTAACAGAATCTCGTTGTTCTCCAGCTCGGGCACGCTGCTGAAAAACGGATTCTCCCGCTGGGCCGGATGGGTGTTGACCACCTCGGGTAGACCGCTTTCCTCGGCTGTGTAGTTGATGTTGTTGGCCGGGTTGTAGGGTTGTTCTGACCACCCTTTTCCCGGATAGGCGGTATGATCGCGAGCATAGTCGACTCGGTCCCATACTTCGATCTGCACGATGATGTCCCGCTCGGCCGTCATGTCGAGGAACCGGCGAAAACGTTCCCAGTACGCGTCGTTAAACCGCTCCAGATCATAGAGCCCGGTCTCTTCATCCTGGTAAAAGGGGTATACATTGTCGTCGTTGAAGAACTCCCAATCGTCTGCTTGGCGGTCCCGGCTTGTCATGGTATTGCGGATGTAGTTGCCCCCTACCGACGCCAACAAGTCCAGATGGGCCTCCAAGCCATGTCCGCTGAGATTGGGGTGGTTGAACGGATTGTCCTGATCGCTGCCGCCCAATAACAACACCGGCTCGCCCTTGTATTGCCAGAAATAGGTATTGCCCTCGTAAGGTCGGATGCGGCCGTCGTCTGCCATATGGGCCACGTTATACGAACTTGCCGCGACTATGGCCGTCAAGCAAGCGATGATTCCAAATCGACATAGGCTACGTATATGCATCTGCTAATCCTTTCGTTTTATCGATATCGTTGTCGATTTACGGAATGGTTGCATGGGTCATAATAGGGCCAAAGGAGAAGGAGTTCAATTTCAGCAGAACACCGGCTTGGCGGAACGGCCAAGAAGGGTCATCGCTGCTAAAACAGGTATCGAATCCCGATGATGGTTTCGTAGTGCATTTCGCGGGGACTGTCTTGGGCAAGGGGTAGGCGGACGCCGGCTTCCGCGGCCCAGTGGCGAGCCTCGTACAGAATTCCCAGGGCCAGGTCCAGTTGGTAATCGCCGTGGCTGGTGACGGTGTTCAGGGATTCCGCGACCGCATACCAGGCCCCCCTTGTATCCGCCGCAAAGCGGGCTGGGGCGATGCGATACAGGTGGGATGCATGGAACTCGAATTCATCGGGTTTGACGCCGGGACGGCGGGTCCAGGCGATCTCGCCATTGAGCCCGTGGCGACCCGGTCCGCGGATATGCCCATGTTCAGTTCGGATTGACATACGACCACCTTCTGGTCTAGAATCGAGATTCAGCTTTGCGTCATCCTTGCCCGGTGGCCGCGCCTTCAGTAATCAGATAACAAAGGTTTCCCTGCAAAAAG
>PWNM01000155.1 GCA_003557825.1 Candidatus Hydrogenedentota bacterium
CACCAGAGCCGTCAGGAAGGTGAGAAGATATGGATTTTTCATAGAACTCAATCTTACCCAAATTCATCCAGACCCTGTTAGCTCAATTCCGTCAATCACGAGCACATTTCCACCATCCTTCGGAATCCGCGGCGGAAAAAGGGCTCTGGCCTCTCGCAATATACTTGGATCCCGTCATTGAAGGATCTTAAATAGGGCTCTTTCCAGAATCTCAGGACTCTTTGCTCTCTTTTTGCACCGGACCCTTGTATTCCGAGGGAACAACCCCGAACTTCTTTCGGAAGACTTTGCTGAAGTAGCTCAAATTATACATGCCCACCCTGCTGGCAGCATCCGAAACAGAGATGCCGCCTTGCGCCAACATACTCGCCGCCCGTTTCAATCGCATGTCTTGAATGAAATTGAGGGGAGTGAGGCCGACGATTGCCTTCAACTTACGTAAAAGGCTGGAATTGCTCATGCCCATCAGCCTGGAGAATTGGTTGATGTCAAAATCCTCCTCAGTCATGTTCTCATCCACGATCCGGATGGCTTTCTGGAGGATGAGTTCATCGACGGGCGTAACCGTCACATCGGAAGGCTGGACCATCGACTTTTGCAGAAACCTGACCCTGAGGTCGTGCCGGGTCTTCAGCAGGTTTTCAATCCTAACGATGAGATACTCGATATTCAGAGGCTTGGAAATGTAAGCGTCCGCCCCAATTTTCAATCCCTTGATTCGATGTTCATCGGCGCTTTTCGCTGTCAGCAGAATGATGGGAATATGGGATGTCTCGGGATCGGTTTTTATTTTTTCACAGAACTGGAAACCGCCCATCTCCGGCATCATGACATCGGATACGATCAAGTCCGGATTCTCCGCATGAGCCCGCTTGAACCCACTCACCCCGTTGTCCGCTTCGATCACCCGATATTTTCCCTCCAGCTCGCGTGCGAGAACATGGCGGAAGTCCGCATTATCTTCGACAACCAACACCAGTGGTTGGTTTGCGGCCTTGGCCTTACTCGATTGTGGCGGGCTCTCGCGGGGCTTATCCTCCTCAATAGGATCGAGGGGAATGGTCACCGTGAAGCGAGATCCCCTGTGGCCCTCAAGCAGAGGACTTTCGACCGTGATACCCCCCCCGCACAGACGGACCAACTGGTTTACCAAAGCCAGCCCGATACCGCTGCCCACCTCCTCGTTCTTGTCTTTTATGCGGTAGAAGGGCGTGAAGATATTCTCCTGTTCGTGAACCGGGATGCCCACCCCTTCGTCTTCCACTTGCAGGACAAGTTGATTCCCCTCCGCCATCGGATCAATCCTTGCCTGAAAACCGATACGGCTGCCTTCCCCTGAATACTTCACGGCATTGGAAAGAAGGTTGCTGACAACCGTCCGCAGGACCTGCGGATCGAAACTGCTGAGGCAAGGCTCATCCGGAAAGGACATCTCCAACCGCTGGCCCTTGCTTTTCCACATCGGTTCCAAATTGGACAGCTCATCCCGCAGGAAACTGACGACTTCCCCACCTGAGGGATTGATCATCCACTTTCCCTTTTCGATTTTTCTGAACTGGAGTAATTGATCCACCATGCCCTGCATTTTTCGCGCGTTGCGTAGGATAATCTCCAAACTTTTGCGTTTATCGGTATCCTTCTCGTCGGAAAGCAAACGCTGGGCAGGAGCAAGAATGACGGCCAGTGGATTGCGCAATTCGTGGGAAATGTTCGTGAAAAAATCCAGTTTGAAATGATCCAAGGCCAAGGCCGCCTTGACCCGGACCCGGAACAAGGCATAACCCAAATAGGCGATCAGGACCAGTAGGAAGCTAATGCCCAGAATAAAGCCCGGTTGTTTCCAGATAAGCGGCGTGACCGTGAACTCAGCGATGGCGGGCACGGGATCCTCATTGCCTACCTTGTCACGGGCCTTCACTGCGAAGGTATAATTGCCCGGTTTGAGATCAGAAAGAACGGTCTGAAGATCAGAGGAATAGTCCGACCATGCCTGATCGTTCAGCCTCCACGAAAACATGATATCCCTGTCCGGCGTTTCGTCCCAATAGTCAACGCCTGCAAACTGGACAAGAATCTGGCTCCCCTCGGGAAATTTCGTTCCGGAAAGGGTAACAAAAGTCTCCGGCGGATCCCTGTCCGGCAGGTACCGGATCGTCTTGAAAACGTCGGTCGGCTCATCAATGGCTTCGCCTTCAAGAAACCATGCGCGGGTGGAGAAGTTGATCCAAATCGCCCCGTCACTGCATTGAAAAAGTGTGGAATTTTCGCGTCTAAATGGCACATCGGCCAAGAAGTGCCACGCACCCCAGCTCGATCCATCGTAATAATGGAAACCTCTCTCTGTGAGGGCGAAAAGAAAACCCCGCACCCTGTCCTCAAGTAGATGAATAACCGAGCGGTTGGTCAGGCCGTCCTCCGGTCCGTGTAATTTCCACTCAATGCCATCAAACTGGTAAACGCCGATTCCAAGGCAGGCCACCCAGAGATGGTTGTTCGAATCCACGAGCATATGGTCAATCCATTGGTGGTCGAAAATCCCGAGTTCCTTGGCAGTGATTTGCTCTGATGAGAAAGCCTTGGCGACAAAGCCCTCCCCCATGTAGAGACCATCCCCCCGGCGCTCGGCCATGGTCGCTGTCCTCGGAAGAAAGACGGGCGGAGGCAAGTGGGTCCCCGTATATTCCTCTCCCTTTCGTTCAAAAATAACACCACCGCCTTGTCTGGTGCCCAGAGAAACCATCGGTGTGCCGCATCCGAAAATGAAGAGTCCGTCAGTTGTCTCAAGAGCTGCCAAATGGCTGAACGTCTCGCCCGCCTCCGGGAAAACGGAACGATGCCATGCGCCGTTCAGGAAATAAGCCACCGCCGCACTTCCCTGATGCGACCCGGACGCCCAAACGGATCCATCACTGCCGGCAATAACCCGGTTCGGTGTATCGATGAGCCCGGAATGGCTGTCAAATTTCATCCATTCGTCGCTCTTCTCAAGGACAACCTTCCGGTCATATGAAAGGTACCAACGGTTACCCTCATTGTCCTCGCATTGGAAATTCAATCCAAAATAGGTTTTCCAGCGCTCATCAGAAAGATCAATCAGCTGCGGGTTGAGGTTGTATCCGCCCAGGAGCAACTTCTGCGAGGAAAGGATCCTCATGTAGACGGGAGAAGAAGGAATAGGATAATCTCGAATATCCAGCAGAGTGAGACGCTGGCCGTCGAAACTGCCCAACCTGCGTCTGACCGAAAAGAGAATATCCCCGGAGGCAGACTCTGCGACATGGACCACCTCTGACCAGAGCGATGCTTGTTTCAAACCGGAGACAGCCGGTTTCTTTTCGAAATCGTCATATAAAAAGCAGTTGTCCTCCTCGTCAGGATCGATGACCCAGACCCGCCCCAATGAGTCCTCGAACAACCGAGGTTCATAAACACTTCCACCGTGGCCCGCAAAACTCCGGATCAATTCCGGGACGACGGCATCCGCAACTTCGTCAAGGCGGTAAACGTGGACCTCGCGGGTGACGGAGTCGACCAACCAAAGATTGTTGTTGGAATCCACCAGCAGGGAGGACAAGCGGTTCAGGCCCAATGGGATCCTCGTGAGTTGAGCATCACTGTATTCAAACAGGCCACCCTCGGGATCGACCAGGAGGAACCGGTCGCCATCCAGCTCTGCAATCACGTTGCGGGCTGGTCCTCTGTATCGGATTCCGTCAAAAGTTTGCACCGAATTCCCGTCCCGGACAACAAGCCCGGTTTCCTTGATGATGAAAATCGTTCCTTCGGAGGAAATAAACAGATCGATGGCATCATCCATAGAACTTTGCGGGATCGGATGCTCCGAAATCGTCCGCCCATTGTATTCAATCAATCCATCCGGTACAATAAACCAGAGAACACCCTCCTTTCCCTCGTAACCGGACTTGATCTGGTAGTTGTCCAATGAGGTAAGTTCTTTCCACCGCCAGATCTCGGAAACACGAGGCCTTTCAGGCCGGTTTTCATACGGGCTCCCGCCCGCTGCTAAAACAATGGGGAGGAGTAAAAAGAATACAGGGTGATATCTCATGATGTCTGAAATCGAAGCATCAAGCAGGAGGACGTCCGTCGCCGCCTTTCTCCGCCCAGCTTTTTGAAGCCAAATAGATTCTCAGCGGATGGAAGGCCCATGAGGTGGCTGTCCTCCAATTGGCCGAAAATCGTGCTGGGATCGGAGTCAAACCGCTCGCGATATTCCTTGAAATGTTGATCCTTCAACGTGTCTGGAGCAACGAAGTGCTTTGTTACAAAATCGGAATTGTAGGGCTTCATTAAGAGGCCCAATTTCTGTAGTTCGCCATCAATGACGACGGACCCGAGGCCTCTCATCGCCTCGCCGAGAAGGATCGAAGCCGCAAAGGTCGGCATTAGGCCGAGGAGCAAGAGCAATTTTCGTTGTTTCATAAAAAATTCCCTGAGATTTGATTCAACCGATGAGGTTGGTCTAAAACGAACGGAGCTCAAACAACATCGTCGTTCTTACTCTGGAGTTATGTTGCTGCCTGGTGCAAGCCGATACGACTCACGACTTGGTCCTTAGGCGCAGACCGACTCGCTGGGCCGGGACACCTTGTTTTGGCATTTTTCGACGAGCAAGTGGACCCGCTCACCGGGAGGCGCCATTCGCAAAGGTGACTACAAGCTCATCGAGCACTTTGATGACGGTAGCATCGAGCTATTCAATCTGGCCGAAGACCTCGGGGAGACCGTCAACCTGACAAGGCTCCGACCGGAAAGAGCCGACGAGCTGTTGACTGAATTGCGGGAATGGCGCGAATCCGTCGGGGCGGAATTGCCCACGCCCAACCCCGATTACGATCCTGTCCGCGAGCAAGAACTGGGATTGCACAGGTGGTTGCGTTGATATACAGGTGCCCACATCATTTGCGGCGGCAAGGCCGCTGCCGGCGGGGCGCGGGCGGAGCCGCGCCCCGCTCCATAGTGGATGCGTGAATTGGCACCCAGTTGAGAAAAACGGGCTAGGCGAGACCGCTGTGGACCGGCTGCTGGCGTAGCCGGGTTGCTTTCAGCGCCCGGCCTGAGGCGGCAGGCGTGTCGCGGATCGACAACATTCCCAGCGTCGCGGAAAGCGAGTGCTTTTCCCCAGCGGACCGCCATTCCGAGGTCGGGGTATCACTGCAAGGGCAGCCGAGGCACACCGCCTGCTCGGAATTATAATAGAGCCTGCCCCAAAAACCCCGAGTTGGAGCCGGAGCTGGCGGCGGCGGGGTCGGGGGGGTCGGCGTGCGGGAGTTCACCCATGCCGCGCTTCGCTGTCGCGCGGCGTCCTCCTCCCCCGCGGCAGTTCGTCGGGGCTTTGCGGGAAGCCAGGACCCTTTATCCGCCGTGGATTCCGAAGAGAGGTGAAAATGTGCTAGTGATTGACCGAATTGGGATAACAGGGTGTGGATGATATACGTTACGGTTGGGACCTGTGAAAGATCCATATTTATCCCTTCCTAAAGGCTCTACTCCATGTTATGAAATGAACCGACCGATCATCTCTCCAAGATGAAGCGTTGCCTTGAAACCCCTGCCGAAAATTCGGTGCCACTATTTCCTTAACAACCGTAAAAACCACAAAAGGGAATCAAAACCATGCAAAACCGAAAACTCCACAAACTGGCACTGGCAGCTACCGGCCTCCTGCTGCCGTTGCACCTGGCCATGGCGCAGGCGGGACCTGCCGATGACCCCGAAGAAGTGTTCGAGCTGAACCCGTTCGAAGTCCGCGCCGATGATGTCATGGGCTATTACGCCTCCTCTTCCTTGGCTGGCACCCGTCTCGCCACATCGCTCCGCGACACGGCCTCATCGGTTCAGGTCATTACGCAGGAGTTCATGGAGGACATCGGGGCGACCAACCTTGACACCCTCATGCAATACACCACCTCGACGGAGACCGCCGGTATCCAAGGGAACTTTGTCGGTTTTGATACCCCAGGCGGCGGTTCCCAGACGCAGTCGCTCTCAGCACGCGAAAATTTCGGGACCACTCAGCGGGTCCGCGGATTGGGAAATCCGGATAGAACGCGCGATTTCTTTAAGACATTCATACCCTTCGATTCCTACAATACAAACCGGATCGACATCAACCGTGGGGCCAATTCATTTCTCTTTGGCCTGGGCTCACCGGCCGGTCTCGTCAACGCCAACTTGAAGAAGGCTGTCTACCGGGACCTTTCGGAAATTTCCCTCCGTATCGGGGAAGGAGGGGAAGATTTGTCGTCCCGCTTGGAAGTGGATTTCAATCGTGTAATTGTCGACGACGTTCTCGCCGTGCGCGTCGCCGCGGTGTATGACGACAAACATTTCCGTCAACGTCCCACCTATATGACTGATCGGCGTGTTTACGGTACTGTTACCTACAATCCCTTCCGCAACACAACAATCCGTGCCCACTATGAAAACGTTAACATCCATGGAAGCCCGCCGGATACTCTCTTGCCACAGGAAAACCTGAGCATGTTCCTGAATCCGCCGGACGAAGAGTTTGCCAGACTTTCGGTGGACGTTGTCGATAATGTCCGCACGCACGGCAACGTGAGAGGACCGGTCGAATTCCGTCAAGGAAATCGCCTGCGCAACTTGCATTCCCCGGCTCAGGCGTTTCACTTTATGTGGGAAGGGCAAGCCGAGGCATCCAATAATATGCCCTCGTATGCCAGAGTCAACGGGGTCCGGGCCGGCCCTTTAAGGCAGCCCGACCCATCCCCCTACTGGAGACCGGACCTCACCCCGCCGCTCAGACCCGGTGTATTCTATCTCACGCACGGAAATCTTGAAGATTATAAACCATCCGGTTGGATTCAACAGGGCTTTTTGGATCTGGATACGTTCGACTTTTCTAAGTATAACATAGCGGGAGGAAACGACCGCATAAATCGTGATTTCGACAATTACAATATTTCCCTGCAGCAGACTTTGTTTGGAGGGAACGCAGGGTTCGAACTGGCCTACGACCGGCAGGAATACGAATTCGACAATTATATTCTTTTCGCTGGTGGCGGGGAAAAATTCACGTTTGACATCAACGAAACCCTTCTGTTTCCGGACCCTGACGGGGATGGGATGACGCCGGCGCCGAACCCGAACTATGGGCGGCCCATGATTATGACCCAGTCAAACTCCCCAATGGGAACGGAGAGTCAGGATGCTTACCGTTTCACCGGCTACGTCCAACATGACTTTCGCGATCGCATGGACGGCTTTCTCGGCAGCCTCATCGGGCGACACCGACTGACAATGCTGTTTGACCAAACGCAAACAGACATCAGGAGGGTGACAAGGACGTATGCGTCTTTTACACCGGAAGGCACGCCGACTGATTTAGCTACCACCGGTTTCGCGGCGACCGGATTTGACCGTACGATGTTTCAGACTATTTATGTGGGCCCGCAGCAATTGAATGCCTTCACGGATCCAAACTTTACTTTAGCCGATTTCGTCATTGAGCCAATGACGACCAACCTTCCTCGTATGGAGCGCTCCGCGCCGGTTACTTATTGGAACACTGAAACCAGTTTTTGGGACGAGACCACAGTCTCCGCGCGCTGGGTGCCTGCTGCCGGACAGCTCCTGAGCGACGAAAGGGTCACATCCTACGCCTTCAACTCGCAAAGCCATTTGCTCAACGACCATCTTGTGATCAATCTAGGTTGGCGGGAAGATCAGGTTAAGCAAAAATTACGGGTGAACGACGCCCCGGTTCCCGAAGGAAGTGAGATACGGATCGTGGATCCCGAGGTCTGGAATCTGGATGATACACCGACATCGGTTGTCAGAGAGCAAATATTCGGTTACGGCGTAGTCCTGCATCTGCCCCGCCAAATGTTCAATCTTCCCGACTGGTTTGACATGTCCCTTCACTACAGCGATACGGAAAATTTCGTGCCGGGGAGTGGCTTGCAGGATTTCCTCGGGAATCCCCTGCCGCCTGAGACGGGGAAAAGCAAGGAATACGGTTTCACTCTATTCCTCTTCGAAAACAGGCTCGTCGCCCGGGTAAACTGGTTTGAGGGGGCCTTGGCGAATACCGGGAGCTACAGTCGCGAAATTAATCAGACCATAAGGCCACTTCTCAACGCCTATGGCAGCATGCTTGGAGACATCGCGGAGTTCGATCCCGAAGGAAATCGTCAAATCGACCCGGAATTAGGAGAAACCGAACGCACGGACGAATTGTTGGGCCGGACCTACGATGCGCGGGATTTTCTCGCCGAACGGCTGGATCCAAGGATTTTTGACGTTTTTCGGTTTGAAGAGGGTGCTGACGGCAGCTTCTCGGCGACCGGGGCCGGCGCGAACACAACCGATTTGCATGACAACACCACGGATGGTCTGGAGATTGAGATCATCGCCAATCCCCGTCCCAATTGGCGCATTTCCTTGAACGTTGCCAAATACGAGACGGTGTTGAACAATGTCGCGCCTCGTTTCACGGACTTTGTCACTGACATTGCCGAGCCCCTTATTGAGAATTTTGGTGACTTGGGTTTTTCCAGTCCGACCCTCATGGATCCTGCCCTAACAATTGCCGAGAATTTGAGCGGGGCTCTAGCTGATTATTATATAGCGAAGGGTTCAGAAGGGCTTCGCGCTCAGGAGCAGCGCGAGTGGAGTGTGCGCCTGGTGACGAACTATCGGTTCACCGAAGGGCCGCTGCGGCGTTTCTCGATTGGCGGGGCCTTTCGTTGGGAGGATAAATACGCCTTGGGCTATCCTTCGACGGTCGATGAACGGGGCCTCGTTATTCCGGATATCAACAATCCCTACATGAGCAGTGCCCAGCAAAACATCGACCTCTTTTTCGGTTACGGAAGGCCGATCTTCAACGGGGCGGTGGACTGGAGAGTCCGGCTGAATATCCGCAACGTGAACAACTGGAACAGTAACAAAACAAGCGTGGTCCGGGTCCAACCGGATGGATCAGCGGCCCGGGCACGCTTCGATCCTCCCCGGGAGATCTTCATCACCAACACCTTTAGTTTCTAACTAAAGACCCTCCTTCGGACAGCTAAGCTTTCGAGCAATGGGTCGCCATCAGTCCCGCGCCCTTCATGGGCGCGGGGCGTGTGAGGCGGCTGATGGGCTGCGTGGAAATTGTGCCGATCTACCCGAAGCCTCGTGTGAGCGCCCTGGGCAAAGGGCATACGCTCTACCCGTTTCTGCCTTCACAATCTGAGATTAAAAGCCCTTCGAGGCGCCGAGGATTTTAAATTACAAGTAACATTTTTCGCAATGAACAAAGCAATTGTCGATATTTCGGTGGTAGTCATTTACCTGATCGTTATGGCCGCAGTGGGACTCTGGTTTTCGCGACACGGTCGCGGCAGCAAAGAAGGTTATTTCGTCGGAGGGAGGAGCTTGGCATGGCCACTGGTGGGCATGTCGTTATTTGCGACCGGTATTTCCAGCATGCAATTCGTGGGACAGGCGGGGTTGGCCTACCAGATTGGGATTGCCGCCGCGAATCCCCAAGTGATCGGTGCCTTCATGCTGGGATTCTCGGCGATCTTCTTCGTGCCGATGTTCATCCGCAGCAATGTTTTCACCGTGCCTGATATCCTGGAAAAGCGTTATAGTCGTTCGGTTCGCACTGTCTACAGTCTCACCATCCTGACACTGGGCGTTTTCACCAGCCCTTTTATGTTTTACGCTGGCGGCCTTGCCGTATTGGAGATTCTGCAATTGGACGCGGAATATCTTTGGCTGAGTTGCCTTATCATGGGCACATTGGTTGGCTTGTATACTGTAAACGGAGGATACACCGCAGTCGTGGTGACGGACTTCATGCAGGGAGTGCTGTTATTGATCGGAGGCCTGGCTGTGATTGTGATAGGGGTCATGGCTTTGCCCAGCTTGAGCGTGTTGAACGAACTTCCCCGGGAGCGGCACCTTGACATGGTGTTGCCGGCATCGGATCCGCTGATGCCATGGACCGCGGTCATCACCGGGCTCATGGTCGCAAGCCTCTTCTTCGCAACGGTCAATCACGCGATGTTGCAAAAGATGCTGGGAGCAAAGTCGGTGTATCACGCACGGATTGGGATGCTGCTATCGGCAATGCTGAAGGTTGTCGCGGTCTTTGTGATCGTCCTGCCAGGCGTAGTCGCGGCTTATTTGTTTCCGGATATCACTGCGGATGCCGCCTTCCCCGTCATGGTGAATCGCATGCTGCCGATTGGAATCTCCGGCTTGGTTTTGGCAGCGGTGATCGCGGCGTTGATGTCTTCGGCGGATTCCGGAGTCAATGCCTTATCCGGCATTGTCAGCCTGAATCTGTACCCACTGGTTCGTCCCAATGCAAAGGAGAAGGAATCGGTACTTGTAGGGAAAATTGCCGCCGCCTTTCTGATCGCCTGGAGTGTTGTGGCCGCTCCGTTTGTCGGGAATTTCGGACTCATTTTCCCGATGATTTTGATGATATCAGCGTATATGATTAGCCCGATAGGCGTCTGTTACCTCGTTGGACGATTCTCGAAAACGGTCAACCGCACTGGCGCATTAACGGTGATGGGCATTGGATATGTTGTCGGAATCTACCTGGTCATTTGCAGTAACTTTCCGAACCTGCATTTCCTCGTTCCGGATATCATACTCCAGACAAATTTCTACCATGTCAGCCCCTTCCTTTTCTTTAGTTATATTGCCATCATCTTTGTGGTCAGCTGGTTTACGCAGGCTCCGGATCCGGAGAAGATTTCCGCATTCATGCTCACGAGCGATATCGCAGATCCCGAGTATCGGCCCTGGTATCAAAGTTATCAATTTTGGCTCGGTGTGCTTATCATGATGATTCTGTCCACGTATTTCATCTTCTGACATCGAAATCCCTGTTCCACCCCATCCTTGCCATGGACAATCAAAACTCTCTCTATCGAACCCTGCTGGTTGAAAACACCGTGGATTTGTTGTCGGACCTACGCGACCAGATCGGCTTCACGGCTGCTCTTGGTGTCTTCACGAGGGACCAGCGGCGCGGAATTGTGTTAGCCTCACTTCAAGGCACCAGCGACCACAGTTACCTGCCACGGGTGGGACTCCGGTTCCACCTTCACGCCGCGGCCCCGGGGAAAGCCCTCCTCGCCTTTACCCCGAGAGCCTCCCGGATCAGTATCATCAGTCAGCTCGATTTGAAGCGTTTTACCGGTAATACCATTCGTACAAAAGCCGCCCTCATAGATCACTTGAACGACAGCGCTAACCGGAAGCTCGTCTTTGATAAGGGGGAGTATCTCAGCGGCGTTAATAGTGTGGCCACCTGCATCAGGATTGGCAGGGATCACCTCACGGCCGCCGTCTGGGTAACGTCGCTGGAAATCGAGCTTCCTGACGCCGACCTGCCAAAACACGGAGAAATACTTTTGAAGAATGTCAGCGCCATGGAAGAGCGACTGCGTACGACGTTTGATTCGCAGTCCGTAAGACACGGGTATGCCATGAAGCGTGCGAAAGCGTTCATTGAGGAACACTTTCACGACGAGGCGGCCATCCAGCAGTACCACACCACAATCGGCATGAGCAGCAGCTGGTTCCGCCACCTCTTCCGAGAAAAGTACGGCGTTGCCCCGCTCAGCTATCGCCTTCAGTTGCTCCACGAGCGGGCCTGCCGGCTGCTTGTCCACACAAACCTGAGCGTAAAGGAAATTGCCTATCAACTGCGGTACGACTCGCAGAACTACTTTTCCCGTTATTTTAAGAAGAGGGAAGGACTCTCGCCCGCCCATTACCGGGAAAAGGCTCGAAAATCCAATTCCTCATCCTCTCCATCAGTGTGTGAAGCTGACGCCGACACCGGAATGAAAAGCATGCAGGTGAGCCCGGCAGGGCCAAGAAGCGCTTACATAAGGGTGAAAACCCAACCGCCTTCGTTGGAAACCGTTTCCTCTGGCACGTAAAACCAAGTTTCCTCCTCAAGGGACCAAACCCAGGAATCGATTTCGATGAATAAGTACCCCATGAAATCGCCCGTATCCACCCAGCCGCTTCCGTCGATTACGTAGCCCGCCCAAGAGTTCGTTTCAGCAGCCGAGACAGGATCGGTCTGACCGCCCGTTGCCGCGTAAAACCAGGCTCCTGTATCCGTAACGTTTTCCTCGGACATGTAAATCCAGCGTTCCAGCTCGGAGGACCAGATCCAGGGGTCAAGTTCAACATTCAGTTGACCCATGAAGTCGCCGGTATCAATCCAGCCGTCTTGGTCAACTTCGTAACCCGCCCACAATTCGACGGCTACCTCCGGACCGGTAACGCGGATTTCACCGAATTCAATGTAATCGCTTGAAGATGACCGCTCAACACTGAAGTTAGAGGTAATACCCAAACCCGTAAAAGGGTCGCCCGGCTCATAGTTCTGCAAGGGAAGGGGTCCAACACTCGTGGAGATACCGGATTCCGGGGAATCCACAGCCATGACAACCGTGCCATCGTCCATGTTGACGGTCGCAGTAACCGTTATAGGGCCGGGGAAGAATGTGCCCGTTGTAATTGGAAAGATGGTGGGATCCCCATCAGCGGGTGCGGGAGGTCTCGCCCATATCCGAAGGAATCCCTGCCGATCTTCTTCCACCCTGATGAGGACTACGTTCGCTCCGTTGGACTTTACCAATAACTGCACCCAAGCAAGGGTAGCTCCAGGCTCGATCACACTGAAAAGATCGAAATCCGTGATCGTAAAGGAAAACTGGTATTCACCTGAAGTGAAACCCAAATCCGAAATCACATTTGCTGCGGTGGGACTGGCCACCGACGCGCCATGAACCCTCAATGCACCGTTCACCACGGATGCTTGGTTAGCCGTGAGCCCAGCATCGAAGATCCACCCTCCCGGGTCTCCCGTATTCACCGCTTGATCCAGCGTCGTTCCGTTCGGGACATCGAATGTCCATTCTTGAAGGACAACGTCACCGGAGAGCATGCCGGGAATCAGCGCCGACAAGCAAAGGCCGAGTTTCTTAATCGTGATATGTAATTTCATAATAATGAGTTAGTTGGGGGTTGACTGAAAGTATTTGACCACCGTTTCAGCGATAGCCTGCAAACTATTCTACGACATTTTGACGGCAGCCAACATGCACTTTCTGGCTTTTCACATTGCATAATTGACGGAGACGCAAACGCAGGACTTGCAGGGGCAGCGGCCCCATGCTCGCTGAAATTTCCGGCTCCGGGGGAATCCACAGCCATCACAATCGTCCCTTCGTCCATATCCAAAGTCGTCGCATTTGTGATGATGCCTGGAAAAGGCTCGAAAATCCAATTCCTGATCCTCTCCATAAGTTATGGGAAGCGCACACCAACACCGAGATGAAAAGCATGCAGCTGCGCCCGGCAGGGTCAAGAAAAGCTTACATCAGGGTGAAAACCCAACCGCCTTCGCTCGAAACATGCTCCTCGGGCACGAAAAACCAGCGATCCATTTCGGAGGACCAGATCCAAGGGTCAAGTTCAACATACAGCGGACCCATGAAATCGCCGGTATCAATGCAATCATTTTGGTCACTTTCGTAACCGGCCCACAATCTGATTGTTTTCGGGACTTTATCGAGTGCGGTCAACGTCATGTCTACTCAGGCGCCCTGGTCGATTAGACGTTCCTGCGGTCTTTGCGATGATAAAGCGAGGAAAGTTACCGTTCGTCTTAGACTGAAGAGCGGTGGCAATGCCCGATTCGCCGCCAAAATCGGACAAGTCCCAACCCTTCCCCACTGGCTTGACGCTAAATATACCGTTATAGGAGTTATAAATAAAGGTGTCGCCCGAATCGATGCCGGACTGGAATGTCCACTCGTGGAGCACAACGTCCGCGGAAAGCATGCCGGGAACCAGCAGCGCCAAGCTGACGGACGGATTCTGAAAAATCTTGGGTAATCTCATATTTGAGAATCTTTGAGATAGGAATAAACAACAGGGCACCTCTAAAAACCCTCTTTCCAGGAGACGGTTCTGCGAACGCAAATCTATTCCTATTGAATCCGCACCCGGAAGCGCCCGCAAACACCCCTATAACGCCCGGTTTCGGGCGATCCTGCGACCGCCGGAGTCTTTCCGACCCCCATTTTCGACCATTTGCCCATTAGCATCCCACCCTCCTCTTCAGGTAGGTCCAACGGCTCATGTTGTAGACCAGGTTGCACATCCCTATACATCGTCGGGCTCGCTCCAGACCAATGGATCGCACAAGTCTTTGGCCACGACCCCGCATCCATCCGTAAACGTGTTCCACCCGCGCGCGCAGCTTGCTCTTCATGCGGTTGAAGCTCTTTTGCGCCCGGCTCAACGGGTGCCCCGACACCCCTTTCTCGTGAATGTAGGATTCCACCCCGCGCTCTTGCAGCAACGCCTCCACCGGTTCCCCGCAGTAGGCCGCATCCGCCAGAACATACCCGTCACCTTCCTTCACCAGTGCCTCCACTTCCTGCGAGTCGTGGCGCGAAGCGGGCGTGACCGTGTAGCCTTCGATCATTTTGCTGCGCACGTCCACTTTCGTATGGTTCTTGTAGCCGTAGTGGCTGCGTCCGCGCTTCTTCGTCCAGCGTGCGTCGGTGTCTTTCTGGCGACCGCGCGCGGGATTCTCGTCAAAGCCCGCGGGGCGCTCCCCCTTCTTGATGGCGGCGTTCTCCTCCGCGCTGTTGCGCTGCCGGGGCGCTTCCACGATGCACGCATCGATCATCTTGCCCTTGCGGGGCTCCAGTCCCTGCGCACGCATCTGATTAACAAAGGCATCAAAGATCGCCTGCACGCCCTCCGGGCCCAAACGCTCCTTGAACTTCCAAAGCGTGCGCGCGTCCGGCACCGTGTCCGCCGCCGACAGGCCCAGAAAGCAGCGGAAGCTCATCCGGTCGGTGCCTTGCCACTCGGCTTCTTCGTCGCTGAGGTCGTAGAGCGATTGCAGAACGCACAGCTTCAGCATCAACCGGGGGTCCTTCGCGGGACGCCCGCCCCGCGCACCGCTCTTGTATTCCAGGCGGGCCATGAGCACCTCGGCCAACGCATCCCAGTTGATGGTCTTGCCAAGGCGTTTGAGAGACGTCTCGCGCCCCGCAATCTTTTCCTCCAGCTCCATCCAGTCGAACAATCCGGCATCCTTCTTTTGTTCAAATCGCATGCCGCAAGATTGGTCGTTGAAAGGCCGATACGCAAGGGGTTTTTAGAAGCCCCCAACAGAAGAATTTTGATCTCCGTATTTACCGGGAGACAAATGCTGTACGACACTGGAACAAAACCGACCATGCACTTTCCGGCTTTTTTCATGGCGGAATTGATTGAGACGCGCTTTATTTCTGGTTTTCGCGTGCGTGTATGAAATTTTCCTTACGGCAGGTGATATGCCTTGACATAGAATTTTTTAGCGAACTACAAAGACGGATAAAGGTACTCGGATGCCTCCGCAGAATTCTCGGCCTCGCTAAAAAAAAGGGGGCCCCAGCGGACTCAAAGTAGCGGCGTCTGCCAGACAAAACTTACACCGCCCACCAAACATAACTTCAATCTAAATGACAAAACCCAATAACCATCATGCACACACTGATTAAAAGCCCCCTCGCCTCTCTCCTTATCCTGTCGGCCCCTCAACTAGCGCTCACGGCCGCCCCGGTCGAGGTTACTCACGCCAAAGGAGAGGGCATTGAACTTAAGCTGCTTCCCGATGAACATTGGTGGGGTGGCCTGAGTGTGGACGGTCACTATATGCCTTATACCAAGGATACGGAATTGCAGCGCAACCTCTACGGGACGAACCTCGGCAATCAGGCCAATCCGATCCTCGTTTCCTCGCAGGGGCGCTACATCTGGTCAGAGATGCCATATCGTTACACCTTTAGCAATGGAACGCTCCACATTGATGAAACGCTGGGGGAGGTCTTCGTCGGACAGGCGGGCAGCACTCTGTCGGAGGGATTTCTGGCAGCCGCGCAAAAGTATTTTCCCTCGACTGGCGAAATACCCGAACCGCTTCTTTTCACCCGGCCGCAATACAACACGTGGATTGAGTTAATGTACAATCAAAATGAAGCGGACATTTTACGCTATGCCTTTGCTATTTTGAGTCATGGTTACCCGCCGGGTGTCCTCATGATCGACGACAACTGGCAGGTCAATTATGGCGACTGGAGGTTCTCCCGAGAGCGCTTCACCAACCCCAAGCTGATGATCGAACTGCTCCAGGAATCCGGCTTTCAGGTCATGATGTGGATTTGTCCCTTCGTGACGGCGGATTCCGAGGTTTTTCGCTACACTGCCGCCGAGGGCATTTTGCACCTCGATCCCCAGCGGACGCAGGAAATCCTCTGGGCCAACACCCGGAACATGGCGGCCATCGTCCGCTGGTGGAACGGTGCCAGTGGCCTTCTCGACCTCAGTAATCCTCGGGCTCGGGATTGGTTCAAGGCGCAGATGGATCACCTGGTGGAGGAATACGGTGTCGATGGCTTCAAGCTCGACGCGGGCGACACCAATTTTTATCGGGGCGTCATATCCTACGATGAGGACACGATTCCGAATGATCACACTAGGTTTTTCGCCGAAATGGGACTGGATTACCCGCTCAACGAGTATCGGGCCACCTGGAAATTGGCGGGCCAGCCTCTGGCGCAGCGTTTGCGTGACAAAGGCCACGAATGGGAGGATCTTGAGCAACTCATTCCAGGGATGCTCGCCCTCGGTCTGATGGGCTACGCCTACGCTTGCCCGGACATGATTGGCGGCGGCCAATACAATTCCTTTCTCCAAGCGGAGACGATCGATCAGGAACTGATCGTGCGCTCGGCCCAAGTCCACGCCCTCATGCCCATGATGCAATTCTCCGTGGCGCCTTGGCGGGTCCTGAGCCCCGAGAAAAATGCTATTTGCCGGCAAATGGCGCAGCTCCACGCCGACTTCGGCGAAGAAATTCTGGAGCTGGCAAAACGCTCTTCACGGACGGGTGAGCCCATCGTCAAACCCCTTGCCTGGCAATGGCCCAACCAAGGCTACGAGGCGATACAGGACCAGTTCATGCTCGGCGACACCGTGCTCGTCGCTCCCGTCATCGAGGCGGGTGCGCGCAGCCGCGAGGTTCATTTCCCCCCCGGCACATGGGTAGGGGATGACGGCTCGCAAGTGGTCGGGCCCACGGTGGTAGAGATCGAAGTACCCCTCTCGCGCCTGCCTTACTACCGCCTGCAGGAGGGGTCATAACCAAAGCCTGCCCAGAGGACCTGAGCTTTGCGGAGGCGGCGACCCGGCGAACGGGCCGCCGCCTCTTTTTATGCCCTTTTCAAAGGCTCGGTGAATCGGTCGAACATCTACACGACAGAGCGGCTGGAGTAGTCGCTTGGAAAAGCTCAACAAGTCGATTGACGAGCAATATGAGCAAACTCTCGGCCGCGGAGAATGAAGGCGCCGCGCCTGCGCCGGGCCAATAGGCAGATTCACCGGACGCTTACTCCCGAGCGCCATTGGACGACGACCCGAAGGTCGACGGGGACACTTTACGGGTCCCCGCTTGCTTTTTCTGCAGTTGCCAAAAAAAAGCGCCGCTCTCTTACCGAGCGGCGCTTTCAGACCCCACAAAAAAATTGGCTAGCTTACTGGCGACGCCGTCGCACGGCGACAACTGCCAGCGCAGCCAGTCCGAAGAGAGCCGCGTACGTGGACGGCTCGGGAATGGCGGTGAGCGTCACAGAACCAAAATCTACGTAAGCGTCGGACTCAACAAATGCGGGCGGGCCGAATGATTGAGCTACAATAGACGCCAAATCAGTAGCAGCGAGACCGGTTCTCGATCCTATTTCATCGCCATCTAGGAAAAAGGTAACACTCCCGAGGTTAAAATCTATGTCGGCATGAAAAGTGTAGGAAGTATCCGTGTTAACAAGCCCCAAACCTGATAATGCTGGAGTAGTTAAGTTTTCAGTCGTTGCGTTGTTGGTTTGAACGACAAGATTGGCTGCTTCCTCATTATATTGCACGTAAAACCGGGCAATATTATGAGCTCCAGTGCCGATGGGAGTGTTTTCGGCCCTAAGCGCCACAGAGAAATTGCGAAGTCGTTGATCCGCGCTGGCAACGAAAGGACTCAAATCCCAGCCAGTGACGACTGCTTCAAAACGGAAAATTCCCACAGGCGAGGCTGCGGGCAAATAGGGAGTGGCAAATGTGGCACTCGAAGCGGCTTTGGCATCACCGGGCAATCGAATTGAACCATTGGTGATGCTACCCAAATAGACTCCAGACCAAGCGGCACTTCCCGAGCCTGTATTCGAGGTATTGGAAAGATCCGTGCCGTCGAGAAAATCCCAGTTCTCAAGGATGGCGCTCTGGCCAAACAGAGACATGGAGCTGATGCAGAGGGGCAGGAGTGCACATGCGAATAGCTGTTTGAATGATATCATAGGTTCTAGGTTTCTTGGTTATTGGTTATTGGTTTTTTCCGGAAAAGAGGCTGCAAGCAGACCCCGCCGAAAAAAAGCTGAAAGTATAAATGGCGACCAAAAGGATAATCAAAGGACCGGGCAACGGGATATGCACAAAACGGTTTTTATCGTTTCTTTTTGGATGGTCGCCGGAGCATCTGCCGCGCCCACCCGCATCCGGGACTAACTCATGCCAACGCCAATCTGGATACGGTCGATGGAAATAGAAGTAGCGCCGTTGTCCCCGAGACTTTGATTCATGTTTCCGGTGTTCATCCTAAACCTCTTTCCCTCTTCCTTAAGCCAGGCCTCCGTAGCCTCCCACCGGTGGACGACACCGTGAATCACCTCATTTGAAGCAACGTCCCGGAGCATAACGGCGCTTTCTACTGTGTTCTCCTCCCCTGTTCTGCGATGGACAATCACGAGGCGCAGCTTGTTGGAAGTCGCCTCAGTGTATGCCGTTCCACGCCTATTGACTTTGAGACCGATTAACTCTCCGGAGAATCCATCGGACTGCTGAGTGCTGCGCCCTTCCGGCAGATTGTTGGCGACCTGAAGGTCAAAGAAATTCGCTCTCCCACCACGCTGTCGAATGATTCCAAAGGCACTTCCATCCTCGCCGACAAGCTCGAACCGGCTTAGCAACGCGTTTCCACGGGGAGGGCTTGGGGTTCCGGCCGTCAATCGAAAATCAATCACGAAAACGTAGGCGTCGCCCACGGCAAGGCCTCTTGCAAACACGGCGTTATTCCAATTGCCCGCCGAGGAATCAAAGGTCACAACGCCATTCGCCGCATCCACCATGAAAGAGCCGGGCTGGTTCTCGTTCCACCTGTCTTCACCTGCGCCGGACTGGCGATGCAGCGGGCCATCGGAGAAACCTTGCTCGGAGGAGAAGTCGATCGTAATTTGGGCCATCCCGAAATGGGCGCCCCACATAACGGAAAGCATCAAAAATAAGGAGACGTACTTCATGGGCTTCATAGGATTTATTCCACGGCTGAGTAAACGGTAGAAGCGAACCTCTACCTTCGTGATCGAAGAGTATAGCATTGTGCCAAAAAAGGTATATGCACTTTTCGACTTTCGGCATAACATAACTGATCGTGAATCCCGCCGAAACCATCGTCGCGCCTCCGCATTCCTCCGGCCAGGCCCGCACGGGAGGTCAGATCACTTTACCACAGCCTCAGGCTTTCCATCGGGTCCACATCCAGAGCGGGGCGAGGATCATCGACGCCATGGCGTATTCCTGCAGCCAAGGAAAATCGAGATCGAAGCCACCAGCCGGTTCAAAACAATGTTGAGCAGGCCAGTGCGCCGCTCGAAGATGATGGAGAACATCACGCCGACGAACACCGCGCCGACCAACGCGGGAGAAAAGAAGATTAGCCGAAAGACAGCGCGTCCGCGGATCCACGGCTGGTTCAGCAGCATGGCGAGGCCCAACGAGAGCGGCATCTGCAGGAGGACGGCGGCCGACACAAAGACGAATGTGTTGCGCAGAGCGATCCAGAAGACCGGATCGCCCGGCAGATTGCGGAAATTGCCGAGCCCCACGAACTCCGTGAACTCCGGCCCGAAGATCTGCTCCGTCGAGAGAACAACCGACTGAAACAGGGGGTAAATCATGAAGACGCCGAAGAGCACGAGAAAGGGCGCCAAAAAGAGGTACGGCATCCAACGGGGTTCGGCGGAAAACTTTCGCTTCATTGCTTCAATCCGGGGCGTGGAAGATATTGCGACCGACGATGCGCCGGACGTTGTCCTGGGCGACATCCAGTTCGCGCTCGACCATCGTGCGGATCGTCCCGCGGTCGGGCGATCCCATACGGCGGGCCTCGCGGCTGAGGCGGTTGAGGGCGTTGGCCAGTTCGGTCATGGCCAGCGGGTAGTAGACCGAGGATGAGCGGTAGGGCACGTCCCCGGCCATCTCGATAAGCAACCGCCCGATCGCTTGGTCGGAATAATACGGCATCGGCTCGTCGTAGACGGCATCGTCCCAGAAATCCACGACCGGACTGATGATCATCATATTCCGCCACATGTTTCGCGCGACCTCCCGGTTGAAAAGGATTTCTTTGCCGAAGCGCCAGGCATTTTCGTGGTTCGGATTAGCTCTGGGAAAGCCGACCATGGTACCGCCCCAGACGGAGGTCCGCAGCCCCCCCTCCTCCCACGGAGGCAGGGGCATGAGCTTCATCTTGCCGGAGAGAACGGGATTGTTGCGCATTGTGCGTCCGGCGCGCCAGTCCGGCACCAACCACGCGAGGACGATACCCTCGCCGCGGAGGCGCTCGCCCGATCCCCTGAAGAGCGGAATGTCCACCGTCAACGCGGGGCTGCGTGAGGACCAGTAAACCAACTGCGTCATCACTTCCACAGTGACCGGTCCGGACAAAGCGGGCCGGTCCTTTTCGTCGAACAGATCCCCGCCCGCCTGCAGGATGAGCATCGCCGCGATGTTTCCGTCCGACTCCGGAAGCTCGAGGACGAACCGGTCCTGCACACCGTTGCCCGTGAGGTCGCCGATCAACGGCAGCGACATCTCCATGAACTCGTCCCACGTGCGGGCCTCCTCAATGGGAATTTCCGCCGCCTCGTAGAGATCCGCGCGATAGGCCAGCATGACCGGATGCACATCCATCGGCAGGCCGTAAATCCGTCCGTCCACCGTCCAAGGCGCGAACGAAGGCGGATTGAACCGCTCCCGCAGACCCTCCGACTCAAGCCGCTCGGTGAGGTCGACGAAACCAATCGCCTCCTCCGGACCCCGCCATGCCTGGCTGGCCACTGACCGTTCACCCAAGATCAGGTCGGCAACCGGCGTGCCGGAGAAAAAACCGGAAAGCATACGGCGCGAAAGCGATTGAAACTCCAACAGATGCACGTCCACCCTCGGCAGTTCCGGATCGAGACTCCATGATTTGGCCACCGGCTGGAAGAGTTCTTGGTGCTCGATGTTGAACACCCACAGCTCCAGCTCACCGCGGTCGCCCTCCCCGCGCAGAAAGACCAGCGCGCTGCTCACCACTGCCACCGCCATCACGACCAACAGGCCGAGGGGGTATCTTTCGATGATTTCGCGGAAGGGGTTCACGGCACTCACAATTCAAATCATTCTCCGTATATTTGAAGATATAAAAAGCGGGGTGCCGCGGGATCAAGTTCCATTGTGAACCGAATAAGGTGAACGGCTTCGCCGACGACGAAGGTGATCTGGTCCGGTGTCAATGTGTCCCCGTACGATTCCGCACGCCAGAGAAACTCGGCAAGGAAGTGGTAATTGTCGGCGTGCGTCCATGTGGCGCCGCCGGACCAGCGGACATTGGAGAACTCGGTCAGCCAGACGGAGCGGCCGAAGGCGTTGTGGACGGCTTGCAGGTGGTTGATGAGGTTGGTGGCGTTCGGGCCGGATTACCAATGCACGCCGGTGTGGTCGACGCGGTAGCCGAGGGCGTCCGCCTCGTCGAAAAAGTCGTCGAGCCAACCGTTGAAGGCACCGGCGGGCGCGGGCGAGACAAGGGGCCTGTCGAGCGCTCGGCGAAATTCACCAACATTTCCAAGGATTCTCCATGAAAGACTTTCACAGCCGTCCCACAGGCTGTGACTTCAAATCATTCGAGGTCCTGCCCTTTACCTCGGAACCCTCCAGCCGCAATGCGGTCCTTTTTCCCGAAAAGATCGACGGACTCTTTGCCCGCCTCGACCGGCCGCAGGATGTCAACGGGAACGGCGAGATTTGGATCAGCTACTCTCCCGATCTGCAGTTCTGGGGCCGCCACCTCCCCTTGGACATACCGCACCGCATGTGGAACATAGGAAAGTGCGGCGCCGGCGCCGTCCCCATCCGGACGCCGAAAGGCTGGCTTGAAATCTACCACGCCACCGCCGCAACCTGCTCGAGCCTGAACTACTACCTTGGCGCGGCCCTTCTTGACCTTGAGGATCCCTCAAAGGTGATCGCCGCGCCCGGCGCCTACCTTCTCGCCGCCGAGGAAATCTACGAATGTGTCGGGCAGACGCCTAACGTGGTCTTCACCGGTGGAGCCGTGGAAATGCCCGACGGCACGCTCAACATCTACTATGGTGGGGCCGACACGCGACTCTGCCTTGCGCAAACAACCGTCGATGCCTTGGTTTCCTTCTGCCTTGAGGGTTGAGAACGTCCGCGCATCCGCCTCAGGCGACCGCCTACCGATAGCGGTCCACCGCCGCCGCCATCCGCTCGCCCTCCTCTTCATCCCGGAAGGTAGTGAGAATATACATCCCTGCACCGCCCAATGCATCCAGTAGCGGCGCGACTTCGTGCGCCTGAACGCCGACGGCCTGCACCGACTTTCCGGCATCCAGAATCTTCCGGTAGAGCGGAAACCAACGCCGGTCGCCGCCGCCTTCGATTCCATCCTGCGGTGTCCACTCGACCGCATTCAACTCACCGATCTCCAGCAGCGCGTCCAAGTGACACAATGCCTGCGTGCCATCCAGATGAAAGACCGAATGGTCCAGCCACCGGCACTGTGCGCGCAGTCCCGGAACAGCAAACCGCCGGAACATTTCCGGCGAGATCATGGCCCCGGCGTCGCACTGCAGTTTCGCCGTCTTACCGGGTCCCCAGATGCGGAACGCACCAAAGGCGGAACTCCCGTCCTCCAGTCGGATGATCTCGTAGACACGCCGATACGCCTCAAACCATGCCCGCTTTATCTCCTCCAGCTTCTGCTCCACCCATTCCGGCCGGTCGACCATGTCCATAAGCAGCGTTTCGGCGCCGCGCAGCGAGGCGAGCACATCGATCCCTTCAACGAGGTCCGGGCAACCGACAAGGTATCGACCACGGGCAAGTTCCACCGCCGCCCGGAGGGTTGCTTCCGTCAAACGCCACCAGCGGTTGTGCGGGTCGAAGGATAGAGCCGGAAGGGATTCGGGCGTTTCGTGCCCCTCGAAGGCCGGACGGAACCACACGGTGCTTTCGGTGAACTCGGGCGTCGCTCCCAGATAGAATGCCAGCGATCCCGGGCCCA
>PWNM01000544.1 GCA_003557825.1 Candidatus Hydrogenedentota bacterium
ATCGATAAACCTGCTACGAGGCGAAGCCTTGTTGGGTGACGCCTGTCAAGAGCAATCCACACAGCCAGTAGACCGCCCCACAGCAAAATCCAGCCGCCGCCGGATAGGTCTCGTGGTCCCCATAGCAATCCGTCATGCCCCAGGGAATAGGCTGTGGCCCAAGCACCGGCGTCGGCATATCGCAAAATACCATTCACCACTGCGAGCAAGGCAATAGAGGGCCACGATAGTAGAAGCAACCGCTGCGTATCCGCTTTCCCGCCGACAAGATGGGCTGTGGCAAAATAAACCAGCAAGCTACTGACAATGGGCACTCCGTCGGACGGACGAGCCGCAATCCAAGCCAAGGCAACCACCGCCGGGGGCCAGGAGAGTTCAAAAGAAACACGTAACTTCCGAGTGGTATACGCATCGGCAAAAGCCAATAACACCAGCACTGCGGCCGCAAACTCCACAGCGCTTAGGGTGGTATAAGGCACATAGGTATACACATCCCACGGCCATGCAAGCGAAATAATAATGGCCAAGTAGGCGCAAAGGACATGCCGGATTAATGGGGTCATTGGGTAACCTGTTCAGTTGAAGGCGGCTCTTTAGGTTCCTCCAACAAACACCCCCCGGCTAGCTGTGCCAGGGCCGCCACAACCAACGCCCCTACAAGAAAAAGTCCCGCCAATCGGCGCTCGCGCTTCATCCGCCCTATTGGGTCTCGCCCGGTCTGTCGTATCATCGGAACACCATAAAGACCAACACGATGTACGCCCCATAGAGCGTAAGCAAAACGGCCCCTTCACGGCGCGCCAATCGTTGACCCGTTAGGCCGAAAATCAACAGCAAGACCGTTAGGACCATTATCAGCGGAAGGTCCAGCAATAGGGTCTGGCGTTCAAGCGGCAACGGCGATACCAGAGAGGCTGCACCAACGACCCATGCCAAGTTCAGGATATTGGCTCCGATTACATTGCCCACACTCAAGGCCCGTTGCTTTTTGAGAATGGCCGCTAAGGCAATGGACAGTTCCGGCATCGAGGTGCCCAAGGCCACCAACGTAACGGCAATAACCAGATCCGGTAGCCCCGCCGATCGGGCCAACCCTTCGGCACCGTAGATAAGAATTTGACTCCCGCCGATTACGCCCACAGTTCCCAGCAAAAACAGTCCTGCTGCCTTGGGCATCGGCATGGGGCGACTGAACGAAGGTCCGGGTGCTTCCCGTTCTCTTATGGAAGTCCAGACCAGCCGCCCCATATAGATGACAAGGGCTGTCAACATTATCGCGCCCACATGGCGACTTCCGTCAGGGAAATAATACCCCAGGCCCACAAACAAGCCCGTCAGCCCCACCATCCATAGCCCGTTGCGCAGAAAGTTCCGTCGAACAACTCGGATCGGCATGAGCAAGGTACACAGGCCGAGGATGAGTCCAATGTTGCATATCATCGACCCCATGGCATTGCCGACGGCGATCTGAGCTTTGCTCTGAAAGGCTGCCAGAAGGGACACCGCAAACTCGGGAAGCGTCGTCGCCAAGCTCACCAGCGTGACCCCGACAATAAGGTCAGGAACATGAAGACGCCGGGCAATAGAGACAGCAGCGTCGACGAACCAATCCGCCGACTTAACGAGCGCCGCCACGCCCACTGCGACGCATACCAAATGCAGGACGATCATCAAAGGTCAGTCCTTGAGGCAATTGGGTAACACGGATGATCGATGCAGCTTTATGAAATTCACTTCGGAAAGGCCCCTATGGTCCACTGATGAATGCTATCCGACGCATTATGAGATGAAAAGCAGGCATTGTCAATGCATGGCGTCGCGCGGCGCCCGTAGGCGAATGCAACACCCAACAGAAAATCGGATAATCCCATGGGAAAATAACTGGGGCAAGACCTGGTTTCATAAACCAAGCCCTGCCCCATGGAGAACCAGTGTAGACGCTATTACAGGAATAGGTATCGTGATCTGCCGGGCAACTCAGAACCTAATGCTGGCCCCGCATGGCTAGCTGACGGT
This sequence comes from Candidatus Hydrogenedentota bacterium, assembly GCA_003557825.1. Taxonomy (GTDB): domain Bacteria; phylum Hydrogenedentota; class Hydrogenedentia; order Hydrogenedentales; family SLHB01; genus PWNM01. The sequence goes on from PWNM01000544.1 coordinate 2,017, forward strand.
CCAACATAAGAAGGCCTTGCGGCGAATCGCCCACCAGTTTCAGTTTCTCAACGATTTTGGCGGCCGTCGCTTCCTCTTCGACTTGCTCCGCCACGAACCATTGCAGGAACCCATCGGTAGCATAATCGGCTTCGTCAATGGCAAGCTTCTTTAGATCATGAACCGCCTTCGTAACCTTTTGTTCATGCGCCAGGATTTCCTCAAACACGGCCAGTGGCGAGGCAAACTCCGCTGGCGGTTTGTCAATCGCGTCCAAGATGACCCTGCTGCCGACATCGCCAACATACCCATAGAACTTCATGGCATGCTCGACCTCTTCTTTGGCCTGGAATTTCGTCCAGGTCGCGAAACCGTCCAGATTGAGGTCTTCGAAGTAAGCCGCCATCGACAGGTACAAATAACTCGAGTACAGCTCCGCATTGATCTGACTGTTTAACGCTTCAATCATCTTTTTACTCGCCATGGTATTTTCCTTTCTCAACTCGCATCCAGTTCATCGGTACTTCAACCGGACGGGCGTATAACCCCCTACTCCCCATGGAGCGCCGGCAGTGGATTGTCCCAGCTTATGCAACATTCCACTGGGGTACCTGGAAAACAACATCATCGGGCCTGATTTTATGCCCATTCAGGAGGGCAAACGTAGCACGGAGACACAGAACGCTTCAAATCATCATGAACAAGGTTGCGTCAGACCGTCCAATCTTCTACTATTCGGGCCAAGGAGAAACCAACAACTTTACGAGGAGGAATAAATCGTGCGATGCATATTAAGTATTGGAAGTGTCCTTGTCCTTATTGCAACGGGAGTATGGGCCGATGACCTGACCCCTCGCGTAGTGCGCACACAGCATGCCACCCCCGACATCGTCGTCGCCTTAACCGAGCTTGAGGCGCCCCCTTCGGAGGATACAGATGCCGCCCCGGCGATTCAGGCGGCCGTCAACGCCGTGGCTGACGTAGGAGGCGGCGTAGTCTTTCTGCATGCGGGCCGCTATCGTCTGGACCAGCCTATCACAATCCATGAAGGCGTTACGTTACGCGGCGATTGGACCGCGCCGCCCGAGGTTGCCGGTACCATCTTAATGCCCTTCTCGGGTCGCGGAGACGCCGATGGAACGCCCGCCATTACACTCGAACGCGGCTCGGGCATCCGCGAGGTTAGCGTTTGGTATCCCGAGCAGGATCCCCAGAACATCGTGCCCTATCCCTGGACCATTCGAACTTGTACGGATGTGATGGGCAACAACCATACGGTCATGAACGTGACCCTCGTTAACCCTTATCAGGCGTTCCGAACGGGTCCGGAGTGGAACGAGCTGCACACGCTACGGAATGTCTACGCAACACCTTTAAAAACAGGTATCTGGATCGATTTCACCACGGACATCGGCCGGTTGATCCACGTGCGGTTCAACCCCGAGATTTGGACCCACTCCGGCTTGCCCAATGCGCCGGAATCCGAAGCGGTTCTTGCCGAGACTCTGGCCGATGCCATCGGCGTCGATATGGGCCGCAGCGACTGGGAATATATATACGATGTCGAGGTACGCGGCTATGGCGTGGGGATGCGTATACGCCAAGGCGAACAGGGCGGAGCGAATGCCGTCATGTTCTCAAGCCGCTTTCTCGATTGCGGCACCGGCCTCGAGTTGGTACGCATGAACAACATGGGCCTGGCCGCCACGGGTTGCGAGTTCCACGGGATTCGCGGCCTCCATGCCGTCGAGGCTTTTAACAACGTAGCTACCTTTAACGCCTCGATATTTCATGGATCCGAACAAGCGGTCCAAATCGACGGTGATCCGGCGATTTCCTTCCAGAACTGCACCTTTACCAATGCCGTATCGGCCGCATCGGGCAGCCTTTCCGTACTTAACTCCGACTTTGAAGGAACCGCGGATCCTCACGTCACGCTGGGCGCGAACATGGCCCATGCGCGCATACTCGGTAATCGTTTCCCGGGGACGCCGCGCATCGCCAACGAGACCACGAATGCTGACGTGATGATCGCCCATCGCGATCTCGATATGGTCGTGCCGCAGACGGTGGACCCTGACTATTCGATGCCCCATCCGCGACCCAACTCGCGTCATCTCGAGGTAGTCACGGATCACGGCGCTTCGCCCGATCTCGACTGCAACGCCGCGGCTTTTCAGGCGGCGCTGGACGCCGCCGCACCCACCGGCGGCACGGTCTATGTACCTGCGGGCAACTACCCGTTCCACGGGGAAATACGGGTACCTTCGGGCGTCGAGTTGCGCGGCTGTTTTGACGTACCCCACCACACGGTATCAGGCGGTTCGGTCCTCGTGGTCCTGGGTGGCAAAGGCGAAGCCGATGGCGCGCCCTTCATCGAACTCGAATCTGGATCGGGGCTTCGGGGTCTCACCTTTTGGTATCCGGAGCAACGCTTCGAACCCGATGAGATCATCCCATATCCCTTCGCCGTGCGCGGGCTTGGCCCGGACTGCTGGTTAATCGACGTCACCATGGCCCCGGCCTATCAGGGCGTTGACTTTTGGACCCACCCCAGCGATGGGCACATCGTTCGCTATCTTGCCGGTTCGTATCTGCGTAAAGGCATCATCGTGAGCAAGTCCGACCGTGCCGGATGGATCGAGGATTGCCAGTTTAACCCCCACTATGCCTTCCGGCTCCATGACTCCCTCGATGGCAAGCCGGAAGATACGCCCGGCCAGTTCTGGCGTTTCGTGGACTATGCGCGCGAACACCTCGAAGGCTTCCGTTTTGGCCGCTGCGCCGATGCACGGCTCTATCGCAACTTCCTCTTTGCCGCGTACGACGGTATCTCGTTCCGAGACGATGATGGTGGCACCCACGGACGTGTCGTCATGCATGGCACCGACACGGGCAGCCGCTGCCTGTTCTTGGAAAAGACCGATCCAAGAGGCATCGAGTTTATCAACACCCAGCTTGTCCCCCTTGGCGATTGGGAAATCGGAGCTTTCATCTCGGATCCGGCCTTCGATGGCACCGCTTGGTTTTTCAACTCACAGGTGTGGGCCGGCAATACGACAGGCATCCTGGAGGGCAACGGCACCATACTGTTGCAGCAACTCAATACGATCTCAGGTGAAATCCATATCGAAGGAGGCACCAACTATATTGAAAACACCTTGTTCCAACTGCCCTTGCGCCCCCACATCACCATCGGGCCTGAGACCGCCTATGCACGGCTCGTTTCCAATGCTTACCGCGACGGTCTCTTCCGCGCCATGCCGGATGAACCGCTCGAACCCGGCATAATATACAGTCGCGCCAACAGCCTTTCCCATCGCCCCGATGTGGTGCTCGACGAACCGCTCGAATTCGAAGTCGACTGGACCCGCGCCCCGCTCATCCCGGCGCAACGTGAGAACATGGGCGGCATTACCTGTGAAATTACGCGAGAAGATACGCGCTCGGGGCGAACGGCCTTGCGTATCGCAGGACATCCCGAAGACGCGAGCCAACAGGCCTATGCGTACTTCGGCCTCATCGAGGCCAATGTCCCCGTCACATCGGACACCTATCTCGAATACTGGATTAAGCCGACCAACACAGCCGGTCGGCATGTGGCCATCGATTTGATGTTCACCGATGATAGCTCCTTGCGCGATTCGCCCGTACAGGGCGCCCATCCGGGTACCGCCCGCGGAACCGTCGGCGAATGGACCCGCATTCGACACGACATCGGCCGTGCCCTTGCCGGCAAGGAGGTGTTTTTTATCCTGGTAGGATTCGATAGCAGCAGCCCCGGCGAGTTCGAGACCTTCATCGATGATGTGGTCATCCGCTCTGAAGGGTTGGGGCGGGCCGCCCAACTCAGCGCCAACCCCAAAGGCGGCCAGTACGAGGCGCCGTTGTCCGTAACCATCGATGCTCCCCGACGGGCCCGCGTCCGGTACACCCTGGATGGTACGACGCCCACGCCGGATTCACCGCGTTACAGAGGTCCCATTACGTTGCATCAGCCCGGCCTCCATGAACTGCGCTTCGGCCTCGAAGACCGTCGCTCGGGCATGCTTGGCCTGTACTTTGGAGAGCTCTACGACCTCGAATAGGAGAGCCGGCAAAACGGAACAGGAGCACACAATCCGCCCCCGCGAACACCTTGTGGCTATCGACCAAGCACTTACGGAACGGTTCGGCGATCCACCATCGCCGAACCGTCGCCCGGCATTGGACGAGCTTGTCCTAACCATTTTGTCCCAGAACACAACAAGTACCAACACCCGTCGCGCCTACGACGCCATGCGAGCCCAATATCCCGACTGGGCCGATGTTCTGGCCGCTCCCCAAGCCGATCTCGAAGCCCTGCTACGTCCTGGTGGGCTCGCTCCTACCAAAGCGGTCCGCATCCAGCGAATTCTCGCCGAACTCGCCAAACGGGGTCCTCTCAGTCTGGACTTTCTCGATGGATGGGAAACGGAGGCCATCGAACAATGGCTCCTCGAACTGGACGGCGTCGGATACAAGACAGCGCGATGCGTATTGCTTTTTGCTCTCGGCCGCGATGCATTTCCCGTCGATACCCACATCCTACGGATATTGAAGCGCGTGGGCCTGCTATCCGAAACACGCACCCTTGAACAGGCCCATCGGGATGTTGCGGCTAACGTTCCCCAAGGGCGGAGCTATAGTCTCCATGTCAATCTCATTCGCCTCGGCCGCACCCTCTGCCGCCCTCAAAAGCCCAAATGCGCTGAATGCCCGCTCCTCGACCTATGCGCCTATGGACAAAACA